>CAYQOQ010000038.1:0-33335 GCA_964419175.1 uncultured Occallatibacter sp.
GCGTTGGTGCGCTGGCATTCGGTACAGATCTGTCCGGACCGCGGCGGATTGTTCCATGGGCCGAGGAGCAGGTTGAAGGCGAGACTCTCGACTTAGCGGGGATGATTGAAGCTGTCCGTGAGCTGGATACCGCTGAGGGTTTGCCCAGGAAGTATCGGCGTTTTCTCTTGCGCGGGTCCTCTCTTGGTGGGGCCCGGCCGAAGGCAACCACGGAATACGACGGCAGGCAATGGATCGCGAAGTTTGGCCGTGCCGATGATCGCAGCCCAATGTGCCGCATCGAATTTGTCACGATGAAACTGGCTGAACAGGTGGGCATCGCGGTACCTCCGGTTCGGCTCGAAAAGGCACTCGGACAAGACATCTACCTGATTGAGCGTTTCGACCGGGTACCGAACGATGCAGGGTACCGTCGCCTCCCCTTTATCTCGGGACTGACAATCCTCGGCGCCCATGAAAGCGAGTCGTCACGGCAGAGCTACCGTGGGCTGGCGGATCAGTTGCGTCGCTTTGGGTCAGAGCCTACAGAAGATCTGAAGCAGCTTTGGCGCAGAATGGTGTTCAATATTCTCTGCAACAACAACGACGACCACCTGCGGAATCACGGCTTTCTGTGGGACGGCCGCGGCTGGAGGTTGTCGCCCGGCTACGATATCGTCTCATTTCCTCAGGTAGGTACGGAGCGGGATCTTGCTATCGGTGTCGGTCGCAATGGACGCCGGGCGACGATAGAGAACGCATTGACCGATGTAGCAAGTTTTGGCCTTTCACGAAGTGAAGGCATTTCCATCACTCAGATGATGCAGAGAACCGTGAAAGCAAGTTGGGAGAAGTTGTGCGTAAGCAATGGATTCACCACTCTCGAAATTGAGCGGCTTCGCAACTGTTTCCTTGCCTGCGATGAAACGATTCAGGTTGCTTAAAGGTCTGGCCGTCATCTGAACCTTATGCCGAGAGTGGGTGGTCATTGTTCGGGCTGGGTCGAACCGGGTCTGCTACGCCTTCTGCGGAAAAGCGGTTCATTCCATATGGATGGGGAACGGAGAAGCAATCAGCCCGGGGCAACTATCCGGAAAGTCCGGATAGTTGCGGGGCGGCGTCAGGTTCAGGAGGCGAACTCGACGAGGTGTTGCTGGCGCCGGCGCTTGGTGGCTTCTTCCCGGGCAGCTTGGTCGGCGAGGATGGTAGTCGAGGACGGGCCGGACGGCTTCGAGTAGTGGCAGGACAGCCTGGAGGAGGAAGCGGGCAGGTCTGTTTGGGTGAACTTCCACCGTTCGGCTTGGATGCGGATGCGGTTCAGCTCGGAGATGGGGAGTTTGACGCTGAAGCGGAGCTATAAGCAGTGGCCCAATGAGGACGATTCTCCAGCTTATAGCTGGACGATCTTGAGGCCAGGGATGAGCCGGAAGTGGCGGAGATTGACGGTCAAGACAGGGAAGCCAAGTTCCAGCGCCGTGGCGCCGACCAGCAGGTCGCCAAAGGGAATGGTCACACCCTGGGCCTGCTGCTCGCCGTCGATCTTTCCCGGCCAGCAAGGCCGTTGCCTTTGTGTACGGATAGATCGTCAGATCGCTCAGCAGTTCATCGATGAAGGACTGGCGGAGAAGCCGCATTGCCTGGGTTTGCGCACGATATATTCCGTGGACGAGTTCCGTCAGCCCAACCGAAGAGAGCGCGGCATCCTGATCGCCTGTCACGGAGATGACTTGCTCGATCAGTTTCTCGACTGTATCCCCTCGGCGCTCGGCGGCGATGACGACGCTGGAGTCGAGGATCAGGCCCATGGGTTTTCCAGCGGCTCGGGATGGCTGTTGATGACTCCTTCGAGGTCATGAGCGAAGCCCCCGTCCAGAGTGACCGTGGAGCCATGCTCTTTGGCTAGGCGGAGGGATTCCGAGAGCCGCCGCAGAGGGCTCTCGACAGCCGTGCGCAGTACAACGGCAGGAGATGCAGCGTCCTCGATGACGACTTCAACCCCGGCGCGGACACGGGCCAACACACCGGCGAAGTCGCGGCAGGCGTCGGCATCCGAGATGTGGATCGTTGCCATACTCATAATGATACCTCGATTTCAGTTTGTTCTTATGCAGACTTGCAGCGAGGTGAGAGAGGCGGACCTGCTGAGAGAAGTTGCAGAGGAGAGAGTGCTGGCCACTGCCCGGGCGGAGGCCGGGCAGTAGCTCGGAGGAAATTCAGGAAGCGAACTCGACGAGGTGTTGCTGGCGCCGGCGCTTGGTGGCTTCTTCGCGGGCTGCCTGGTCGGCGAGGATGGTGTCGAGAACGGGCCGGACGGTTTCGGTGGGAGCTTCGAGCAGGGGCAGCACGGCCTGGAGTAGAAAGCGGGCGAGGTCGGTTTGGGTGAACTTCCACCGTTCGGCCTGGATGCGGATGCGGTTCAGCTCGGAGATGGGGAGTTTGACGGAGAAGCAAAGCAGGGGTTGTTTGCCGCGGCGCCGAGCGCGAGCCTGATTCTCCTGTCCAATGAGGTTGAGGGCTTTGAGCAGGACCTGTTCCTCGTGTTCGCCGGGAGGCGGGGGAACGAGGGCGAAGGGTTTGGCATGGTCGGCGCTGGCGTCGAGGCGGTCGAAGGTATCGGAGGAATTCTCCATTTGTTCCCCTTTCAAGAAGACGTTAGCACGGGTGCTGGGGCGAAGCAAGGGCGAAGAGCATTATGTGCGGATCGTGCGATCCAGAGCTGAAGAAGAGGCGCAGTCGGCCCTTGGAAGGCGGGGGTTGAACGTCTTCTCTGGCCGGCCAGACCTGCTCGTGCAAGTCGCATGCCGCCTGGACTGCCGGGAACCATCACTGTTCCCCACCATATATATGTAGCTGTACAGCCCGCAGCCAACCACATGTCACTAGCTGTTCCAAGAACAGGGTCTTGCCGCCGCGCTCGCGCGGCGGGTGGGGGGGTGAGGGGAGAAGCGCGTGCGGTGTCTGCCGAAGATGAGAAAAGACACTGGGGACGGAGGGCCTTCGGCGGTATTGGCCTTATTGGGACTGTGGGCTGTACAGCTACATGCACCGAGCAAGAAATGTGCTGCTGCTGGCAAGACCGGATTCTCTCGGTGCACCGGATTGAGTGGCAGGGAAAGAGGTGGGCTGCGGGCTGTACAGCTACATAACCGAAATGAAATTGGGGTGCTGCTCCCCGGTTTAAGACCACTTCCCAACCGCTTTCAGCGCGGTCCTGATTGTCGACAGCGGAAGCAGCAGAGAGAACGGCGCATCCAGCAGCGGCATGGCGCCATAACTGGCATACCATCCGGCTACTCGTTCATTTTTGGCGTCGATGACAAGGATAACCCCGCCAACCTCCGCCGACGCCATTAGGCACCGTCTGCCAGCCGCAAGCAGAAGCTGTCCGCCAAGTCCCTGCCCCTGCAGCTTGCGATCCACGGCCAACCGCGCCAATCGGAAACCCGGCACATCATGGCGAGCCAACCCCCGCCGCACGATCTCCGGAGTGCGCGCAAATTCAACCGATGCGGGGCTCAAACTGTAGAAGCCAAGGACGGTTTTGTTGTCGGCATCGTCGACCGCAAGAAATGTCTTCGCACCACCCAATTCGTGGCTCTTGCGGGCATAACGGTGCAGGAATTCATTCAGTGCCTCTTCGCCGCAGTCGAAGGCTTGCCTATCATGTCTCTTGTCAATAGGTTCTTCGTGCCATGCCGTCATCATTACGACCGCTGTGGCAAAGCCTGAGCTGCAGCCAGCAGGCTTGCGGTCGGCGCAGGTGGATTCTCCAGCAGGTCCAGAACACGGAGACTGTCACGCTCGGAGAGTTGCACATGATCGGCTTCCTGGATGACGGCCTTGGCAGCACTCAATGCATGGCGAAGGACGAAATCCGTTAGGTCGGTGTGATCGAGCGCCACTGCTCGCAAGAGCAGCGCCTTTTCCGTGGCACGAATTCGCAAGGACATTCGACTATTGTCTTCTACTGCTATTCTTGGCATCGCGTGATTTGTCCTTTCATGTACACATTCAAAGAGTACAACAAAACGCTGCGGGAGGCAATCCTCGGCTCCATCAGAAAGTGTGCGGCGGAAGGTCCAACGGGCCAGCCGCTGGCGAAGCACGCCAGTCAGCGGGCCAACCTTGCACTTCTCGTGTGTCCAATTCTGGGCGGGATAGCACATTCGCATCTTCCACGAGGATGGGAGCCAAAACATACAAACGAGTGGGCTTGGTGCAAATAGAAATATCGTTCGAGGCCCCCGGTTTCAGTGCGGCAGAATCCAGGACATTCGTGTTGATGACTAGTGTAGTGTCTCACGCAGTTCGTCCTTTATTGAGAGCGGTGCGAGCGCGGGTCACCTTCTCCAGGATGTCTGTGGCTTTGGCGGTCCAGATGAAGGGCTTGGGGTTTTGATTGTGGCCGTCGATGTATTGTCCGATAGCCATGATGAGCTGTTCGAGGTCCTGGAAGACTCCGCGCCGGAGCCGGTTCTGGGTGAGATCGCGAAAGAAGCGTTCCACCATATTGAGCCATGAAGCCGAGGTGGGGGTGAAGCGGACATGGAATCGTTTGTGTTTTTCCAGCCAGCGTGCGACGCGTTCATGCTTGTGGGTCGAGTAATTGTCGCAGATCAGATAAATTTCCTTGTCCGCGGGTACGGTCTGATCGATCATGCGCAGAAACCGCAGCCATTCCTGATGGCGGTGCTTCTGCTGGCATAGTCCGTAGACCTCGCCATTGGCGGTGTTGAGCGCGGCGAACAGGGTGGTCGTGCCGTTGCGTTTGTAGTCGTGGGTCATGGTCTGGCCGCGCCCCTTCTTCAGAGGCAGACCGGGCTGGGTGCGATCCAGTGCTTGAATCTGACTCTTCTCGTCCACAGACAGCACCAGCGCATGCTCGGGTGGGTTGAGATAGAGTCCGACAATCGCATCCAGTTTGTCCGCGAAGTGCGGATCGTTACTGACCTTAAAACTCTCTACGCGATGCGGCTTGAGGCCGTTAGCCCGCCAGATGCGCGACACCGAAGCCTTCGAGATGCCCATCTCCCGTGCCATGGTGCGCGTGGACCAGTGGGTCGCATTCCGAGGTTTGCTCTGGGTGGTCTTTTCGATCAACCGGACCCTGGAGATCGACGGCGTGCGGCCGGCCCGAGGCGCATCTTTCAAAAGGCCTTCGATGCCATGCTCGATAAAACGGCAACGCCACAGCGCGGCCATGCGGGGAGCAACTTTCAGAGTCGCTGCGATCTGCTTGTTCTGAAGCCCTTCGGCGGCAAGCAAGACGATGCGACTGCGAAGCACCACGCGAGCCTGCGTAGTGCGCCCGCGTGACTGCTGCTCCAGCTTCCGCCGGACGTCTTCACTCAGAACAATGGGGGGCGCCACACGCATATCGAGGTCTCCTCATCATAAGATGAGCCTCGATATATAAGTGATTCTAATAATGAGACACGACACTAGGCTGCGAGCGAGCATCAACGCTTCTTCTTGTCTGCCCTTGCCAGCTTGACTACCTCATCAATCTGGCGCGAAGTAAGAGCATGCGTTCGGTTTTGCTTGGCTTCGGCCCCAATGATCTTCAGGACCTCTGGCTCCGGAGTGGTTGCCTTGCGGCTGGATGCCTTGGCCGGTTGGCAGGTTTTCCGGTCAAGCGCCGCCGCGCGCGCCTTCATCGACTGCGTGGCGTTCTTGCCTACCTGTATCTTCCAGCCCACCTTGAGGTTCCGAGGGAATTCCTGGATGTGGGTGTCCGATACGTCCAGGCACATGCCCACCGTGAAGCGCTCGGGCAGCGCCGTCAAGGGCGTCATCGAGAAGTCGGCGATGCCGTCGATAGTCATGCCGGGCGCCAGCCTGGTGCCTTCGCCGCAACCCAACAGTCTCAAGTTGCCGCGGATGTGGGTGCCGGGCGCAAAGATCGGCTCGCGATTGTCCTGGAAGGTGAGGTTGCCGGTGACTACCGACTGTGGCGGCAACGTGCCGCGCAGAATCAAGGGAGCGGCTTGCCTGGGTGTGAGGTGAAGCCGCTGCTGGCTGTGGGTGTCGCGCTGCCCCTGACGCGGAGCGGACCGCGCAGAAACAGCCGGGCGTGAAGTGTTGTTCCCGCGCATAGAATGCTCCATGGTAAGAGAGTATCGGCCTGAGAGATACGTCGCGCTACTCCGGAACAGGCATTATCCGGGATACGCGATGCCGGTTGGCAAACTCAACGCTGCACCGCGGTAAAAGCCGCAACGGAACGGTATCGAATCCCAACCTGTAAGCCATGTTTACAAGTTCGGCCGATGGAGGCTTGGCAGTAGTTCCGAGCAATCGTCGCAGTTGCCAACTGTGCTACTCGGCGCTCTTGGTTGCGACCTCCAAGAATGGGTCGGACGTCAAAACCACATCCCTGCTTTCAAGCAGACCGGACAGCGCATCCTGGATCTCCGTGTAGGAATAGTGGTCCATTTGCAGTTCGGAAAGCAGGGCGGTCGGCTTCAGGGGAGATTGCTTGATGCGGTTGAGCACCGCCGCCGTGCAGGATGCCGGATCTGGAGGACACGGAAACGTGGCGATCTTTCCCTCCTCCGCCAGTTCGGTAAGGTCCACCTGGACGGGAGTGCTCCCATCTTTCGGCAGCACCGTAAAGACAGTTGCAATGGTGTCCGGGCGTGTCTGCGCTTTGCGCGCCTGCAGTGCGGCTTCAATCGGGGTGGCAGCGTCGAACACATCGATTTCCCAGCTGACCAGATAGTCCATGGCGTTCAGTTCCTTTCTGCGGCGGCCGAGCGGGGGCAGCCCTGGAAATGCTTTCCCGCGCCGATCGTTTCCTCTGTGTGGTGTGGTCAGTGTGCCGGGGGACACGCACAGCTCCTGCACTTGCCCTCGAACAGTTGACCGGCCAGCGCCCCGCAACCGTTGCACCGGCCTGCGTCTTCGTGACTTACCCAGACACGCGCCGACACAAACGCGCCACCGTCGCCTTCGCTCACCGTAGCATTGTCCAGGATGTCGCACTCATCGTCTAGACAGCCGGACAATTTTTCTCGCGCTGCCGCGATATAGGCTGCATCGAACCTGGCATTGAGCGCAGTCTGTGCAGGAGAGGGTGTCTCCGCCGGACCCAGATTCAACCGCTCGCAGAGGGCGTCTATTTCCGCCACCGTCAAAGGGTCCACGTCCTCGAAGTGATCGCAAGCGGTTGATGTCTTCCTAAGACACCCGTAGTGCTCGGAGAACGTGCATCCGGGGTCCGCCGGAGTTCCACATAACTTTTGGCGAAGTTCCTGCAAGCACCGTAGTGCGTGAAGAACCGTTGCCAACTCCCGGTCGTTAAAAGCTTGAACCAGCCCGGTACTGCTCTCCGTTGCCGTAGCCAGTGGCTCTTCGGTTCCCGGCAGCTCCAAGTCGTCATAGTCGACATTGTAGGTGTCGTTCAGGTCGAAGCACTCGTTCTTCAAGTACTCATTCAGCTCGCCGTACTCTTCGGCTTCGATGAACGTTGCCGCCTTCTCGCGGGTCACGGTGTCCTTCTCGCTCGTGACAAGACGGGCTAGGTTCTCCCAGGCCGCCCGCTCCGTCAGATGAACGCTGGCGTAGGTGCCGTTCCGGTTGTCGTCGCAGGCTAGGGTCCAGACGCGCAAGGTCCGGTTTGGCGCCGGGCCCGTCCGCGTGGCGCTCTGCAAGTCCCTGGCGATCGCTTGCAGCCGGTCGCACTCGGTGTTCCCCGCTGCTACCAGGTTAATGAACTCTCTGATGTCCACTCTCTTCTTCTCCTCCCAGTACCTGCGCGCCGGACGGCAGCACGGCTCCACCGTCCTGAGGCCGGTGGGCCGGCTGCCGGTACGCTCAGCGCGCCGTCGGCAACCCGTCTGTGTATTGACCAGCCGCGCTCTGCGCGGTCAGCTTCTTAAGCCGCCTGTCGACCGCCGCCATGACGCGCCGATGCACATCGGTCTCAGTGTCCTTTTCCTCGACTGGAACCAGTACGGTGCGCGGCTCTCCGGCCAGCAGCGCCAGATAAATCCGCTGCACCAGGCGCTGAGCGGGGTAATCGTTCCATGCTTTTCCCGACTGTTTGCCCGCTTCGTCGTCGAGGCGCTTCCGTGCGCGTGTGAGAGCCCAGCCGATATCCGCATAGCACCCGCCTGCGCCGTCATCGACTACGTTGCCCTGGGCAAGGAGCAGAATCGTGATGTCCGGCTCCGGCCCACGAAACCTCTCCCACAGGCTCAAAATCGACTCGGGCGTGGGAGGGTTGTAGACGGCGGCGTAAGCGAAGGCGGAATCCGAATAGCGGTCGCACACCACGGTGTGGCCGGCGCGCAGGTGCGGCTCCAGGCGCGATACGTTGTCGATGTGGTCCAGCAGCAGGTAGAGCTGCTGCGCGCCTGCGGGCAAGGTGCGTCCTGAGTCCTCCAGGTGAAACACCGCTTCGCGCACAACTGCGCCCAACGGGGACCCAGTGCCGAATTTGGTGCCCGGCTCCTTCGTGAAATAGACTCTATGGCCGCGGCCTTCCAACTCCCAGCGCAGCATGTCGGCCTGCTTGCTCTTCCCGAGGCCGTCGGCTCCTTCAAACGTGATGAAGAGACCCGTGTTCATGATGAAAACTCCTGTCGTGTGCAACTGCGAGTCGATGTCGTCGTTGCAATTAACCGTGAAATGGAAAAAGCGGCGGCCCAGCATGCCAATACTGGGCCGCCCCCGGAGACGTCGTAGTGATAGGCCACGACGTTAAAAGGTGCGTGGGAAGGCGGGCGTCTGCGCGCCACATCGCTAACTGTTAGCAAGCGCAGTCTCATCCTAGTTGCGGCAGTCGGTGATCTGGTCGCCCGGGATGCCGAAGGTCTCCGCGGCCAACTGGTAGATGTGGGAGAGTTCGACCGTAGCCCGGGCGCCGGTGTGGTTCACCGCGACCGCATTGCCGTCGAGGTGGCAGCACTTCACGTGGCCAACCTCGATCAAGACGGCGACCTGTCCTTCGACAAGATGCGCGGCCAGTTCGGCAACCATGTCAACCTCGACCGGGTCATCTTCGCTGTCGGGCCAGGTTTGCGTGGGCCACCCTCCGTCGTCGGTCTCTGAGTAGATGCCAAAGAGGGTCGTGCCGCCGGTGGCCTTGGTCTCTACACTGAGTTCGCGTTCGGCGGCCCACTCTCGGAACTTTGCTTCGTCGATTACCTGGAAGAAGTTGGTTCTGGCTGCACCAATCCACTGGGACATGACAGGTTCTCCTGAAAGTGGCGTGATGGCCACTGTGTCTACTGCTACTATTTGCGCGTGTTGCTGAAACACCCGGTCATCCGGTCGACTGCGGCCTGGTACGTGCTGGCGCTTTCTTTGTCGTACCGGATGCGCAGCCTCTTCACCACACCATCCTGCACAAGCGCCCGCTCAAGCATGCGGGTGTGGATACTCTTGGCGGTGATGGCATAGGCCATTGGAGCCAGTTCTCGTCCGGTCACGAGCGTATCTGGATCTTCCTCCGTGAACTCGCTCAGGTCAGCATCGAATATCTGGCCGATTTCCCAGGAACCGAGATGCGATCCATACACGCTGAATGTTGCATGGCCGTCCCGCGACACGAAGGTTTCAACATCGCTTTGCGGCGTCGAGGGCTGCTGCGTGAAGAGGGCCGGGTCGTAGCACACGGAATACTGGAAGCGGTCACTGGTGTAGGTCGTGTACGGTACGCTGTCAACCGCGGCGCGGCTGTGCTCCTTGACGAGCAGCAGCAGAACTCCGAGGCCGAGCTGGGCCAATACCAACAGGAGCAGAATGAGAAGGACAGTTTTCAGAGGCCCCTTCTTCTTTTGGGGCTCCTTCTCTCCACCGGGGCCGGCGATTGTACCGGCCGTACTTGTCTGCTGGTAGCCATCGTCGAGGGCGATGTCTGCCAGCTGGGAGCGCCTGCCCGTCACCTCGCCGTAGGCGTCCTTCTCGATCCGCCGCTGGAGTGTGGCCCTGTCTGGGGCCTCAACAAGAAATTGGGCTCGTACTGGGAAATACTTCACAGGTGCCTCCCGTGTGGTGAGTTCCGAAATCTGTGGTTACAAAATAACCACTCAGATGCGCGAGGAAGAGTCCGCCGATGGCGAGACCCTCCCGGGTGTTAGGCCGCGCGGAGCGGAGCGGGGAGGATGGCGGCACTCGTGCTTCGCTGAACCCACCGTTGGTTGAAGTCGCGCAATTCTGCAAACCACACGCCCACGTCGCCGGTTCTTGCTCCAATTGCGCTGTGGAACGAATCGCCCTCCGGCTGGGCAGTATTGCGCATGTACTCGTCGATCTCCCCGGTCAGACATACCAGGGGCAGATACAAGCATGCAGGGGTAAGGGCGGTGGCCAGCTTGTCGGCAAAACACAGTTGAGACACGGGCCTCCCGGCAGCCTTTGCATAGCTGCGGGAGTGGAACAGGGTGAACTCGCCCCACTGTGCGCCGAACAGCACGCGCATCAGATGCGCTCCTCGCTCCGGGTGGCGTTCACCGCTTGCCCCGTCCATATCCGAGCAGCCGATGTACCCAATGTCGTGCAGAAAGAAGGCAAACCACAGCCGCGGGTCAAGCGGGACGCCGTACAGCTTTGTCCACGCAAGGGCGACCATGATGGGATGGAGAAGAAACTGGTGAGCTCCAAACAGGACGCTCTTTGAGCCGATCGTCATAAGGACCTCGTCAAGCACACAGCAGATGCTGGTGCTTGTCTGGTGTTGGCAAGCGATGGTTACTTTCGCATGAAGGCAACCATCCCCCGCGTGGTGTGCTCCTGCGCGCCAAAGCGCGGGGTGCCTTCGCGCTGTGCATGGGTGAGATCGTAGTGAGGCAAACGTGCGTGGTTCTAAAACCAGGCACGCGTGAGGCCGATGGCGGTGGCCAGGCCGCGCAGAGTGACGCTCTCACGTTCAGTTGCGGCCACAGCGTCCCGGTGGCCTTTGTGCAAGGCCACCGGGCCATCCTCCTACTCAAAGAGAATGCTGGCGCCTTCTTCGCCGACACATCCGTGGTTGTGCAGTTGGACCGCCATGTTCGCTGCTCAGATATGGCATACGGCGAACGCCTTCTTGAGCGCGGGGGCTCACAGGCGAAATCCGTTGATCTTTCCCCAGTCGAGCAGTGTGCCGGCCGTCCAATTCGCCTTGAGCTTCTCGAAGCCGATGAACGTGGGCTCACAGTATGGGTAAATGACGGAACCGCCTTCTACGGTCAGCTCGATTGAGCCAGTGCGCTCGAGCTTCGTGAGAAACGCGTTGACGCGCTTGTACTCGGCGTCGGTCAGCTCTACGTCTTCCTGGTAAAGCTGATTGTTGTCGGTGTAGAGAAATTCGATGGTGTACTTCTTCTTGGCATCCATCGGGGCTCCTGAAGTTGCGCAGGTCTCGTGCTGGGACCTCCACTGTGTGGAATGAAGTTGGGGTGGTGGTCGTTCTCAGTTGGCTCGCTTCGCTTTGTGCGCGTTGTAGCAGCCGCGGCAATAGACGGGCCGATCAGGCCGCGGCTCAAAAGGCACATCCGCTTCCTGGCCGCAAGTCGAGCAGGTCACACGCGAACCGGACTTTGCCGATGGTTTGACCGCTGGTTGCGGGTCTGCGCCGCCGCTCTCGGTTGCGGCGCGCTGCTGCCGCCACTTCAGTCTGCAAGCTTTGCAGCGGATAGGCGTCGAGTAGTTGTGGTCGCGGAAATAATCCTGGTCTTTGGCGGTGAACGGAAAGATGCCGCCGCAGTCGATGCAAATGAGCGTGGCGTCGGTGCTCATGGTGGTGAAACTATCGCAAAACGTGGCGAGAGGGAATGCCAGGAGAACAAAATCTGCATCTGTCTAACTTCCCCCAGTCACGCGGTTCGGGGGGACCACGCGCTGGAGGGAATAGGGCAGCCGAGGGCGGCGCGAATCATCTCTTTAGAGCAGCCGGCCCAACAGTGGTACATGCGGGGTTCGGCCACGGAGATTGAGAGATGAGTTCCACGGCGGTCTTCGCCGCGCTGGGCGCATGCCGGACACCGGGCGATGTAGTTCCTGCCGCTGCGTTTGGCGTTGGGAACGTGGCGGAGAATCTGGAAGCCTTGGTTCTGGCCTCCAACGGCGGGCAGTTGGGCCCACGGTTTCGCCGCGACTGGGTCCGGGATGGGCACCATTCCGGCGGTGAGGGCGTCGAGGTGCTCCCGTGTGACCCGTCCTACCTGGCGAAGGAGCTGGAACTGCGCGTCAAGGGTCGGTTCGGCGGCAACGAACCAGTAGCGTTGCATGCTGGCGCGATGGATCCCAAGCGGACCGCGGATTGCGTTCCCAAATTCGCCGGGCTGGAGTTCGTTCTGGCGCGGAAATACTTCGATGCCGTCCTCTTTGTCCCGTTTGACCGCGATGCCGAGACGGCGCGCGACATGCAGGACATAGAGCCGGCACAGTTTCGCCGGCAACGGCTCCGCCAGGAATATCCAGAGGTGGCCACCCCGGCGGGACTGCTCCATCAAGGCCTCTATGCCGTCTTCGCGGCAAGCCTGTTGGAACCGGAACAAATCACGGCGGGAGTCAGTGTAGTCGGCATCGATCGCAATCCACTTTGAGGTCTGCGACTGGGGATTGATGGCGTAAACACCGATGGTGAGATGGCCCGCGAGATGGCTGTGAATGGCCGCAATGTCGATGCTGAGAGGCTGCTTCGACTCCCGGTCACAAGCTTTGTAAAAGTAGAAGCGCCCAGATTTTGTGCTTGGGAAGTGGCTCTGGCGCAAATAGGCTCTGCGGTTGGCAAAGAGAAGCATGTATTCGGCGGCCTGGGCACGGGTGACCGGCAGGACCGCCACGGTCGTGTGGGTGGACATGGGCGGACTCCTGGTGCGCCGGTAAAACCGGCGAGATGTAGTGAATGAAAGTTCCATACGATGACGGATTAGCGAACCACTCTGGCCCTGGTCATGCGAAGCCGTTTGCGAAGGCGGCGACGAAGCGTTGACGGGGGAAGGTGCGATGGAAACGTGCCTCGGCGATTTAGCGTCATCCCAGAAACCCTCCCGTCGACATGGGCATTTAAGAGGACTGCTCCCGATTCTGCGGGTAATCTGCGCATAAGTGGGCAGGAGCGATAGGCCTTGTGAGGCCCCGACTCGGTGGTTTACGCCCGACTCGCTGCTGCAGGGGTTCAGGGTCTACGCATCGCGCTTGAAAATCATACGCATATCCGTACTTTCTGCAGGAGTGGGAAAGAGCACTCTTGGGAAATGGCGCCGAAAGGCCCGATAACCGAGCAGGATATAGAAGATTCCCCTGCGGTGGGTATTGCTGCACTCGATGCGAGCCTTTTCCGGGTTCAGGAACAATTTGTTGGGAACCAGCGTAGAACCTCGTTTGTGCCCTGGTGCATCTCTGCCTCGAACAAGCGATCATGATATGCGCGCAATGCCGTTTGGCGTCTGCGCACGGGAGTCCCATTGCGTCTGTATGTCGAGGATCGCCGGCAGGATGCCGAGGAAGGCGTCGAGCATCGCGAGGTCGAAGTGAATGCCGGAGCCTTCTTTCAACGTGGCCAGCACGCGATCCAGCGGCCAGGCATCCCGGTAAGCACGCTTCATGGTGAGAGCGTCGAAAACGTCCGCCACAGCAACCAGCCGCCCCGACTCCGGAATATCCAGGCCGGCCAGTCCGTTCGGATAGCCGCTTCCATCCCACTTTTCGTGGTGACTCAACGCAATTTCAGCCGCAAGCTGGAACACCGGCGCATCGCTCTTGCGCAGGATGTCGTAGCCTATGCGAGCATGGCTCCGCATGATCTCCCACTCCGCGGGGTCCAGCTTTCCCGGCTTCTTCAGAACGGAGTCCGGCATGCCGATCTTGCCGGTGTCGTGCATGGGCGCGGCCAATTCCAGGAGAGTGCAACGGTCCGCGGGCCATCCCACGGCTTCAGCCAATGCCCGGCAGTAGGCAGCCATCCTCCAAATGTGGACGCCGGTATCGGTGTCGTTGTAGTGCCCGGCTTCGGCAAGCATATAGATGGCCGAGCGATAGCTGTAGTCCAAAGTTGCCGCGCGCACCAGCGACAAGTGCGTCCGCACGCGGGCCTGCACGATCGGCGCTGAGATCGGCTTGATAATGTAGTCCACCCCGCCGGCGTCGAATCCGGCCTTCTCGTCGGTCACATCCGCCAGATTGGTTACGAAGATGACGGGAATCTGCGCGCTCTCGAGGCTGCGCTTCAACTGGCGGCACACCTCGTATCCATCCATTTCCGGCATCTGTACATCGATCAGTATTAGCGCGGGCCGGTGCTTTTTCACGGCCGTCAAAGCCTCCGCTCCGCTGCTGGCGAAGACCAGCGAGAATTCATTCTTCAATGCCTGCCGCAATACCCCCAGGTTGACGGGGTCGTCGTCGACGCACAGAATGGGCGCATTGCTCATGTTGTTTGCTCCTAAAGGGGAATCTTCAGTTTGACGGCCAGGGCCCTCACCTGCGTCTCGGCCGCGCGGAAGTCGAAGGCCTCTACGCGCTCAGCAATGCCGCGCAACATCTCTTCCGGAACCTCTTTCGCCAGGGATGCAAGAATCGGTTCGGCCGCGTCCGGATTGTCTCGGTCCAGCGCCCGAAGCAACTCGGTCAGTTGCGACCCGACCGTATCTGAGGCCGCAGCATTCCGGCTGGCGGATGCGTTCTCAGCGCTCGAACCGGCGTACAGCAGAATGGCATTGAGCGCGGCATCGAGAGCAAGCTGCAATGGCTCCAGTACGTTCTCAAGGTCGTCTCCACCGGCCAGCCGCTCATCCAGGAGACGCGATGCACGCTCTACCTGCACCAGCGCAAGCGCTCCCGACGAGCCTTTCAATCGGTGTGTAATCGCGGATGCTTCCGAACGGCGATCCTGCTCCAGGAGTGCCGCAACTTGCGGGCCACACTGGCCATCCGTGGATGCAAACCGGCGCAGATATTTTTTATAGGATGTCTCATCGCCCCAGGTGCGCAGTCCGGCCACCACGTCAAGAACTTCCGGGGGCGCCACCAAAGCAGGAACGGCCGGGGCTTCCTCAACTTTTGCCGGGTCAGGTTCGGCCTTGCAGCCGGTCAATTGTTGCAGCGTCTCCATCATTTCATCCACATTGAACGGCTTGGCGATAAATCCATTCATGCCTGCCCTGAGCGCCGCGTCCTGCTCCTGCCTCAGGACGCCCGCAGTGAGTGCGACAATGGGCAGCTTCTCAAAGCCTGCAATCCCGCGGATTTTTCGGGTTGCCTCATAGCCATCCATCCCCGGCATCTGCACATCCATTAGTACGGCGTCGATGTCCGAGCGCCCGGCGAGGATCTCAAGCGCGGCCTTGCCGCTATCTGCCACGTCTACGCTGGCTCCCTCCGCCTCAAGAATGCGGCGCGCCACCTCGCAATTGATTTCGCTATCATCCACAACCAGAATCCGGAGGCCAGGCAATCGACGCCCTCCGGCTTCTACCGGAGCAAGAGGCAGTCCTCCACTGTGGCGGCGCTTGGCCTCCGCTACGGCGTTGTAGAGTCTCGATGACGTAACGGGCTTTTCCAGGATGGCGTCTACCAGCGAAGCCCCAGGCTCGCGCAGCAGGTCATCTCGCGTAAACGCGGTAACCATGATGATGACCAGCGGAGTCCGGTGAGCAAGAGCCTCCCGCACAGCCTTTCCGGCAGCCAGCCCATCCATCCCCGGCATGCGCCAGTCGAGCAGCAACACGTCAAACGGGGCATTACCACGCAACTCGACCAAAGTCTGAGCGAGAGCAGCTTCTCCGGATGATACGGTTTCTACCCTCCAGCCCAAGCTTCGCGACGTGGCGGCAAGCATGTCGCGAGCCGCTTCGTTGTCATCGGCAACCAGCACATGTTGCAGGGCCATCTCCGGAGCGGCATATTGCAACGATCTGACCGTTTCAAAGGGGACGGAAAACCAGAATTCGCTGCCCTTTCCCGGCTCGCTGATTACGCCCATCTCTCCGCCCATCAGATGAACCAGAAGCTGACTAATGGCTAAGCCGAGACCCGTGCCGCCAAAGCGCCTTGTTGTCGTCGTATCCGCCTGGGAAAAAGCTGAAAAAATTTCCTTCTGTTTTTCCAAAGGAATACCGATTCCAGTGTCGTGAACGGAGAAGCGCAGTGTGACCTGGCCATTCTGCTGCGCCGCTATTGCGATGAGAACTTTGACTTCGCCGCGCTCGGTAAACTTGATTGCGTTCCCGGTAAGGTTGATGAGGATCTGGGAGAGGCGCTGCGAATCGCCCTTTAGAAATTCCGCTCCAGCAGGAACCGAGTCTATCACCAGTTCCAGGTCCTTTTGACCACAGTTGGCGGACATGATGGAAGCCAGGCTGTCCAACACCTCCGCGAGCCGGAACGGGGCCTGCTCGATTTGCAGCCGCCCGGCCTCGATCTTCGAGAGATCCAGGATGTCGTTGATGAGCCCCAACAGAGCCTGCCCGGCGATACTGATTTTCCTTACCAGGTTGAGTTCCTCGGAACCGAGCCGGCGCTTTTCCAGTAAATAGGCAAAGCCCAGAACCGCGTTCATCGGCGTGCGGATCTCGTGGCTCATGTTGGCCAGGAAATCGGCCTTCGCGCGAGTGGCAGCCTCTGCTTCTTCCGCCCGCCGGGCCAGTTCGGCGTTCAACACTCGGATGCGCCACCTGGACCTTGCCAGCAAATAGCTGGCCAGCATCGCCAGCACAAGCAGAGCGGCAATCAGCGGCGCCAGTCTCAGCCACACGCCGGAGCGCAACGCTCCAAGCTGTTCAGCCGGTATCTGCGTGGCGATGGTCCAGGCATATTGATACGACCCCACTGCGGGTTGAGGCTTCGTTTTTGCGCCCGCGGTATCCGAAAAGTCCTTGCCGCGCAGCATGCTTTGCAGAGGATAGACCTTATCCCAGGTCCACAAGCCACTGCCAAGCGTCACTTGCCCCTTATCGGCACCTCGCATTTGCCGCCAGGCCTCCGGGTAGCGATCCCCGAAAGTCTCCTTGCGCCCAAACATGAAACCCCACTTATCCTCGGGCTTCGGCGCCTTCAGCCAATAACCGGCATGGTTGAGCAGGATCAGGTGGGTGCGCAAATCGTCGGAACTCAACGCCGGATCGTTCAATAGATCGCGGCCATTGTAATTCAGGATCAAAATGCCATCAGGGCGATGTGACGAATCGAAAATTCTCATCGCGATGCGCAGGGTTGGCTTGAACGGCCGCTCAATGACGCCGTTCTCGATATTCAGATCGAAGGGAGACAGGAAGATCGTCCCCGGGGCAGTATGGATAGTCTGAACGAAATAGTACCGGTCGGACTTGTTCTGCAGCTCGGATTGAGGAACACGCAGCACTTGTTGCCTTGACCGGTCGTAATTCAGTCTGAGACGCTCCATGCCTGTTTCGTCGATCCAGCGAATCTGGTCATAGACGCCGTTGGCGTTCATGAAAGCGGCAAGGTCATCTGCCAGCCGGTTCACGTTATCGGGTCTCGGATCCCGGATGGTCAGACGCAGGCCGCTGAGAGTACTCAGGAACACGATGTCGGAGGAAAGGGAACCGAGATTTTGCTGTATGGCGGCGCTGCCCAAGCTCAGTGCGCCGGCCTCATTGAGGCTCAATTCTCCGATTGCCCGCTGAATCTCCAATTGCCCGTAAAAGAATGCTCCGGCAAGAATGGCTGCCGTTGCGGGAGCCGCCAGCATCAAAAAAATGTGCGAACAGTTTGACTCGGCGCTGCATATTGACGCCTCCCCCTGATGATCGAAACGGAGCCTAACCCATCCTAATTTCTACCGCGCGTCAATAGGAAGCTCTTTTTTAGCACTGATTCGCTCAACTTATACCGATCATTGGCCATAGACCTTTCCGCACCAACCATTTTGGGCGGCTCTGTGAGCAGATTGCGGGCATTATGGTCAATTCGTCGGATAGATTACACTCCGGACAGGTCCTCGAATGGTAGATTTCGTGTTGTCGAATCTACAGGGAGGCAAAGTGGCCTTCAGTCGGCGTCTGCGTGCAGCAGGATCTTTTATGCTCCGTCACAAATTCCGATTCATCGATTTCGTAATCGTAGCGGCAGCTACCCTGTTGGTCCTTTATCTCGGTCTCAAGTACAACATCTTCACGGATGTCCCAGGTCATGCTCAGGCGCCGGGGACGCTTGAGTTCGACGAATTGTTGGCGGTGATCGCTGTTTTACTCGCGGGGCTGATCTGGGCGGTCCGGAGGTTACTGCGAGAACGGCGTGAGGTGGCCCGCCGCACTGCGGCCGAGCGGGAGATTCGCAAGCTCGCATTCCACGACGCCTTGACGGGACTCCCCAATCGCAGGCAGTTCAACGATGCTCTCAAAGCCGCCGCCGCCGCTCCGCCCAGAGCCGGCGCCAGTCACTGCGTGCTGATGTTGGATTTGAACGGTTTCAAGCGCGTCAACGATGTCTTTGGCCATGCCGCTGGCGATGAATTGCTGATTCATGTGGGAGCCCGCATCTCCAAGGCGGTCCGCGAAGGAGATATGGTAGCCCGGCTCGGCGGAGATGAGTTCGCCGTGCTTGCAACTCATCTCTCCGGTCCAGAAGCTGCGACGAGCCTGGCGCTCCGTATCATTGAAGAACTTGACACAGCAATACCGGTAGCCGGCGACAAGCACGTTATCGCCGCGGCGATCGGTATCGCGCTCACGCCGCAAAACGGGAGCAGTCCCTCTGAACTTCTGAGGAAGGCGGATATTGCGCTATACCGTGCAAAGGCGCAAGGCAGCTCGGCGATGCGCTTCTTTGAACCTCAGATGGACGTCCATGTGCGGGAGCGCAACCGGCTCGAACGGGAATTGCGCGCCGCGATTGAAGCTGGTGAAGTCCTGACCTTCTATCAACCCCTCGTCGATCTGAAGAGTGGCAGGATAAGAGCCTTTGAGGCCTTGGCACGGTGGACCCATCCTCAGTTGGGTGAAATCGTCCCTGAACGCTTTATTTCAATCGCCGAAGACACCGGCCAGATTGCTCGCTTAACGGATGTGCTGCTCAAGAGCGCCTGTAGCGAAGCCACTGCATGGCCGCCGGAGGTGGTGCTCGCCTTCAATATTTCCCCCGTGCTTATGCGCGATTCCGGCCTCGCGCTACGAATTATGGAAGTCCTCGAGTCCGTGGGGCTTCCTGCCGAGCGGCTTGAACTGGAGATTACCGAGAGCGCTCTGGTGCACGATCTGAATGCGGCACAGGCGGCGCTGGGCGAACTTCGAGATGCCGGCGTTCGCATCGCGCTGGACGACTTTGGAACGGGCTATTCAAGTCTCTATCACTTGCGCAATTTCAAGCTGGACACGATCAAGATAGACCGCAGCTTCGTTGAGGCCATGGCAACCGATCATGACAGCGATGCCATCGTGCGTGCGCTGGTAGGGCTCGGCTTAGGTTTGGGCTTGGAGGTCATTGCGGAGGGCGTCGAAAACGAGCAACAACGGCGTATGCTTATCGAGCATGGATGCGATCAGGCCCAGGGTTTCTTCTATGGTGGTGCCGTATCCGCGATGGCGGCGCTTTCCCTTCTGCGATCAATAACCCCGTCAGATCCATTGTAGGTAGGCCCGGATTACCGCGCACCCTCCCGTTCTTCCATCAGTTGACGCAAACATGCCAAAGTGCGTTTCCACGACCGCTCGCCCCCGAAGCACGGTTTGGGAATCCGACCTACGCATACGTCGAGTGCATAGGTCGGACCGGCGACCGTCGTTGCCGTCGGGCTAAACAACGTCCGCATTGAGGTGAGCTTGGTCCTCTCAATGAGATCAAAGGAGAATCGCTAAGTCACCTTAGCAATCTTTTCCTGGGCCAGAGCCTTGGCTGCCTTGCGCACGTCGGCCGGCTCGACTGTAATGAGTGCACCGAAGCGGCCCGCACCTGCGCTCAAGGCGTGAAGCGAGGTCACGTTGATACCTGCTTCCGCCAATTTGCACGCCAGCTCGGCAACTGCGCCGAGACGGTCTTCACCTTTTACTAGGAACGCCTTCTGCTTCTTGCCCAGGGTGAGGCCAGCTTTCTTGCCTGCCGCGCTGACTCCCGGCGTTTTCTCCTCCACAATAACGATGATTTCGGCGTTCCGAGCCGTCTTCCGGTAGCCCAGCAAGCCAGTCAAGTTGACTCCTGCCTCTTTGAAAACCGTCAAGACTCGAGCGCCTTCTCCTGCCTTGTGAGGTACCGCTGCTACATAGTACTCAACTCGTGAAATCTCGTCAGCCATAATCATTCTCCTTCCAATAGCTTACGCCAAGTCAGAGAGCAGGACCCATCTTTGATTTCAGCCCGTCCACCATGTAAGCGTGCGCCGCCCGACAACGTTATGGAGGCGGGCTCAAACCCGTCATCAAGCCGGACGGTTCCAAGAGTGCGCCCGCTGCCGGCGAGTGTATTGGTATGGCCCGCACTGCCGGCGGATGCGGCGCTGGATCGAACAATTGGCTGCTACCCCGCAGGCGCCGTAGCTCGGGTCAAAAGCCGCAGATCCTTCCGCAGATCATTGTGCGCGCGGTGGCCGGATCGATCGCGGCCCGCGCTACAATCGCCGTATGGCGCGCTCGCCTTGCCGATGTCGGCGGTCACGCTGGATGGCAGTGTGGCCGTGGCGAAGTCGCCGGTGATGACGTGGGGCCGGTGTTCTGACGCGCAATCTCGGCGAGCTCGGGGTCGATCTCGACGCCCACAACTGGCACCTCGTCGGGGATGGCTTTGAGAAAGGCTCCGGCGCCGCAGGAAGGTTCGACTACAAGGTCTGAGGACGAGAGGCCGCGGTTGGCCTGCAGCTCTGAGCTGTCTTCGGTCCCCAGTTCGTCGGGGCCGTTGTGCACGGCGAACAGCGATGGCATCAGAAATGAGCGCACTTGGCATCCTCTCCAGCCCGGTCGAAACCGGGCCGGCGGGTTAGAAGGTCATGGGCCGGATCTATCCGATCGTTTCCGGTCCTTCCCGGCAGCACAGCATGAATCGGTCTGGCTTTTCTGGGTTGTCTTGAGGGATGGTGCTACTCAGGCGAGCTGGGCACACTCGGTATGCCTTGACGGGTCCACAACGAAGCCGAAGTGCGCTCGAGCTTCGTATTCGGCTGCCGGCACGAGGAAGTAACGGTCGGTGGAGTTGTCGCGCTCAGGGTTGCGGCTGCCGCCTTTGGTGGCGAAGACGCCAACCATGTCGGCAGGAACCTGTTTGTGCCAGTCGCCCCAGGCGCAGGTGGCGACGAGCTTGTCCTTGTTCTCTTCATCGAACAGCGCCTGGTCGCGCTTGTACGATTCTCCGGGCAAAAGGCGGACTGCGAAGTGCCGCTCATACAGATCTGGGAACCAGTTCTGCAAAGTGCCTGACGCGTCGACGGTCTCTTTTTCGGAGAAGCGACTGGGAAAAGAGATAACAACCCTGGCCCATTCGCAGTCTTCCTCGTACCAGCCATCATTGCGGCGGAAGTACTCGGGCATTTGCGCAAGCATTTCGGGAAAAACGTAGAAGCCGCCATGAGAGGCGGTGCTTACGAAGACGAGGCCATCTCCGCAGGATTTGCATTCTTGAGACGGCCCCCAGGGAGTTTGCATGGAAAGTCTCCTGGCAACACGTGTGGTTGCGATAAGTTGTGGAGGATGTCGGCCTTTGGCGCATCTAAGTTGATGCGCGCCTGATCTCTTTTCTCTTGACATGATTCAGGCGATGGTTCGTAATTGGAAATGTCGAGAGACCTACCGCGAGGGGCGGCAAACGGCGGTTCGCCAGCAAGGTTAGGCGGGCACAGTCGCCAGGCACGCGGGAAGTGATGCCGTGGGAGATACCCGTTGCGCTCAGCGCACTTGGCCCGCGGAACTTGCCGGGGGTAGGCAACACCTCTCCGGAAGTCCGGTGCAATATCCGGCGTAGATGCCAGGCCCCTTGCCATGGAGTGCGTCCGGCACTGACCCCAGTGGGGGATGAGCGACAGGGCGGCTCTGCCGAAGCGGGAGAGACCTATTATCCGCGGCGGTGCAAAATGGCGTAACCCAGCAAATAGGCGAGGCGCACAGAGCCAGGCTCTGGCGCCTCGACTAGATTTGGGGCACAGACAAGATGGTGCCTAATCGTCTGCGTCGAAGAAATGATTGTCATAACAAAGTTGCATGACGAGCTGGGGTCGCCGGTGGCAGCATGCCTGTGGGTACGTAGACCGTGCGTTCGATGTAGTTGCGGGTCTTCAGCGCCTGGTGGACGCCGTAGGCCATGGCCAGCTCGTCGACCATTCCCAAGTACAGATTGCGAAACCGGGTCAGTTCCGCACGCAGTTCTTTCCGGCGTTGTGGGGTGACGCTACTGGACGGTTCCCAGCGCGCAACGAGAATGATCGTGAAACGCAGATGGGCAAGCTGTTCGGTACTGCCGGTAAGCAATGCCTCTGCGTCATCGTAGGCATACCGGGAGTCGGGGTCGATAAAGAGTACAGCGGGTGTGAGGCTGGACATGGACTCCTCCCGGTAACGTGGGCACCGGGACGGGCAAGGAGAGTGGAATCCCGTCCCGGTGGCGTTACCAGTATCCCTGGGGATACTGGACTCAAAGGATTGAAATCAGCGGATAGGACTGGAAAAGCACTTGCCGAAAAGTTGATCTTCGAGGTCGGCTAGTTTTGCCAGTTCCTTCTGGATCTGCGCACCGTTTCCGCCCCGAACCTCTCGATTCCAGAACTGCTCCCGGTACAACTGGCGTCTGCGCAGACAAATCTGATGCAGGGTCATAGCGACCTCCGCAGGTACGGGGGTGGGTTGGGGCCGAGCGGCGGTCGGCACCGCATCCTATATATAGGTGGGAGCCTGGCCGGTACCCAATCCCTATCCTTATATATGGTGGGAACCGGGGCCCGGAGCCGGGACCGGTCTGCGGCGGAACAGACCGCATCCATATATATAGATAAGAGAACGTTCCCGCCAGGGCGGCCGAGTGTGCGGTCGGCATAAGAAATGGCGACGGAAAACACACCGATGAAGACGCGTGCTGCGATCTCCTGTTCCATGGGCGGTGTTTGTACCGGCATAAGAGTGTACCTTCCGCGGGTTGCACCAAGGGGAACTGGTTGCTCCCCCGGGCTGGCCATGGTCGATTTGGTTAGGCCGCAACGGCTGCAACAGCCGAACGGTATCCGGTGGTGGGAGCAACCTGCGTGCGGGCCTTCCGGTTTCTGTGGCGGCGCCGATGGTGCGCGGCGCGCGGCCGGTCGGGCGCATTGAGGAGGGCGACAACCTTTGGCACCAGGATGTCGAGCTCATTGCGGGTGAAATCGCGGTTGACTCCCTCCGCATCCAGCAGGAACAACGCGCCGCAAAGTGCATCGAAGACATAGATGGCGCCGGAGTTGGGATGGCCTTGGACCCGGATCGCTGCAACGAAGCCGTTGTGCGTCTCCTCGACCCGCTGCAGGATTCCCACTTCCGATTTGCGCAGGAGTTCGGAAAGCACCGTCAACGGGGACTTGCCGGTCTCAAGGGACAGGAAGCAATACTCGATTTTCATGGCGATTTCCTCGGGCTGGCTCCTGAATGAGAGCCAGCCGGGTTGTCTCGCGTGCAGGGCTGAGTGTCGCCACGCATCTCCATCGGAGATTCCCCTGTCACCTGGTGAAAGGATTGCAACCGGGCCGGAAGGCACAGCAGCAGGATGTTGGCTTGGGAGTGTTAGGCCGCCTCGTCCAGGAAGCCATCGATCGGTTCGTTGACTGACTCGGAGATATTGTCGAGGAGCGCGTCGACGAAGCGGGTAGCTGCCGTAGTGCCGACACCCAGGGAGGCGCTGGCGATGATAACCGCAAGCTCTTTGCGGTCGTCGGGCAGGACAGGAATGCTTACGAGGGCGGATAGGGCTGCGCCCACACCACTCTCAAAGGGTGTGCTGTTCTCGGTGGTATGCATTGCTTACCTCGCTATCGACTTGAACCGTTCGCCCGGTTGCCACCGAAGCATCGGCGAATCATCTGCCGTATCGCCACAACCCACCCGATAGCGGCGCCAAGCATCAGAAGCGCGGTGGGGTCTTTGCCGAAAAATCGTATGGCGCACGGAATAGCTGCGGCGACAATGCCGAGTCCCTCCAGCAGGAGGACGATACAGGCAAGACGCCACAATCGTGTTTCCAGCGTTGGGCCTGAAGATGATGTGTGCATGGGGCCTCGGAATCGGGCTTCGCCGACCGGTTGGAGGCAAACGAAGCCACTTGGGTTGAACAGGAAGGTGTAGAGTCCCGGCGAAGTTGGGGCGGCGGTGTGAAAGGGTGCAGGCCGATTGGGGCCCGGCGCCGCCACTCCGGTTGGTGATGCCCTGGCTTAGTAGCCCTGCAAGAACGGGTTCAGCCGCGGGAACGCGAATGTCGGCGTGCTGGTCCGCGACAGGCCAGCCAACAGCAACGGCGGCTTGAATGGAAAGGTCGTCCGGGTCGTGGTGGGCGTGGCGCCCTGGGGCCAGAAAGGCGTGCGAGAGGGAATCGGCATTTGGCTATCTCCTGTGACGGGTTAAGGACGCGCGATCGGCGAACTCGGCCAACCGCAGGATTAGAACAACAGTGAGGCGGGCCCGGACCGGACAGCAAAGCCAGGGCCGGGTGGTTGTGGGATGGAGGAACGACGGGGAGGAAATGCCGGGCAGATGGTCTGACCGGCAGGCAGCGGTTCAGTCACCGGCCTGAGTTGTTCAGGTCCGGCAAGCAGAGAACATAACGCTTGGGCTCTGCAACGCGGGAGCCAATAGGCGCAAAGCGCCACTAGCGGGTGCTCCGGGGCCCGCTAATCGTGAGTAGTGAAGTGGTCAGCAAGTCAGACGTTCGGGCGCCACTTCGAGACCTTGCAGGTCTCCAACGAGCGCGACAACCAGTCGGGATGGGTCAATCAGCGCATTCGCAAGCAGCATCACCTGGTCTTCGGAGACGCCTTCGATGCGCGCCTGGCGTTCTTCCAGACTGACCGGGTGGCCGAGGGCTAGAAGCTGACTGCCCAGTGCGTTTGCTCTGGATGCGCTGGTTTCCATGCCGATGACCTGGTTGCCGATGAGTTGCTTCTTGACGCGCCGGAGGTCATCGGGCGAGATGGGCTCCGTCTTCAGGCGATGCAACTCCCGAAGAACAAGGTCTAGGACCGGCTTGATGCGGGAACGTGAAGTGCCGGTGTACACGCGGAAGCATCCGGTGTTCTGGTACGGCATGAAATCGGCTGCAACTGCGTAGGCCAGCCCGCGCTCTTCACGAATGGACTGGAAGAGACGAGAGATTGGTCCGCCTCCCAGCAGCATGGCCGCCAGATGCGCGATGTAGTATCGGGCATCGGTGATTGACGGAGCAGGGAAGCCAAGAACCATTTGCACTTGCTCGGTGGGCCTGTTGATCAGCGTACTTCCCGAGAATGACCTGGGAAATGCGGCGCTGGGGAGGGGCGCGCCGGCCGGGGCTCGGCCAAAGCATCGCTCCACTGTCTCCACCAGGTCGTCATGCTGGATGTTGCCGGCAGCGACGAACACCATATTCGTTCCTGTGAAGCGCTCTCTAGCATAACGCGCGAGTGTGTCGCGGGTTAAGGCGGCGAGCGTGTCCTGCGTGCCCCCAATCGGCAGCGCGAGCGGGTCGTCTTTCCAGAGCGTACGCATGAAGGCGTCGTGGGCAAGGTACTCCGGATCATCCTGGGTAGCGTTGACCTCTTCGAGGATGACTGCGCGTTCGCGGTCGATCTCTTCGGGAGGGAAGTCTGGGTTCAGGATGAGGTCGGCAAGAAGGTCGAGCGCACCGGCCACATGAGTATCGAGCACGGTGGTGTTAACCACGACCATATCCTGCGCGGTGAAGGCGTTGAGGTATCCGCCGAGCTCGTCGGTATCGAGGGAAATCTGCCGCGCTGACCGAGTAGTAGTGCCCTTGAACACCATGTGCTCGACAAAGTGAGACAGACCATTGTGTTCCGGCGCATCGTGGCGCGCGCCTGTTTTGAGCCAGATGCCCATGGACACGGAGCGGACATGCTCCATGCGCTCAGTGAGGACGGCCAGGCCATTGGAAAGGACGGTTTTGCAAACGTTACTGGTTGTAAGCACGGGTGGTCTCCAGAGTGGCAACACAGAAGTGCGGTAGGAAGTGAAGGAGTCAAGCCGGCCGTCGTGGGTGGCGGCCGGCTTGGTTGGTCGGCGTGAGGTTAGGCTGAGGTAGGAAGCTCGGCATGCCACTTCCCGTCCTCTTCCCGGACGAGCCGGATTTCGGACAGGTTGGCGGCGTTGAGCGCGTTGGTAAGAGTCCAGTCGAGCGTGCGCGTCAAAGCCAGACGGGCGGCGGCAATAGTACCGCCGAGCACTTTGGTGATGCTTTCCTCGTAGCGTTGCTGGAAGTATTCCTCCTGGGTATCGAAGCTGTCGGCGTCGGGGTCGTCGCTCGGGTCGAAGACGAGATGCTGTGCGGCAGCGATAAGACTGAACGGCAGGTAAGGTGAGCCGGTTTTCGCCCATACGCTGTCGCGGGTGATGAAGAGGGTGATCTCGTCGTAGTCGTCCGCTCCCCAGCCGGCGAAAGGCAGGTCCCACACAACCTGCTCAGGTGAGGCTTCGGACCGGACAAGATCGAAGGACAATTGAATGCTGTTGACGAGCGTGAGGTCTTCATGTGCCACAACATCGTCGGCAGGTTCGCCGTCGATGGTCAGCTTGAAGTTGGTGACGCGGGGCAAACTGTCGTACCAGGAATAGCCCTTGAACCTGGTGTCCTTGCGCACCGGCAGTCGCGGAAGCCGGTGGTCCCTTGAAGCCAGATCGAACGCGAAGGAAGAAGGGATGATGTAGTCATCCTCCAGATCCACGAGAGCGCATGTGTCCGGGTCGTGGACCGTGGCGCTGCCATCGTCATCGTCGCCATCGAACGGAGTACATGTCGAATTGGAGTCGCGGGCCGAGACGAAGAATGGCTGCAGGTACGGAGTGGCCTCCTTGAGGGGGATGCCAAGTTCCAGCGCTTCCTTGTACACCGCGAAAGGTGCGATGTGCTGCACACTGTCGGTGGCCAGGTATTCGAGAACCGCTCGGCGCACCTGCTTCCGCAAGCCGTCGTACGCCTCGTCATAGACAAGGTCGGTACGATCAGGCAGTTTCAAGTGGAGACTCGCGGTGGAGAGAATGTCGAGACGCGCAGTGACCTTCAGTGGCATGGTGCTGCGGTGGACCTGGGCCAGCACCTGGGCGTAGGTGATGTCGTGGTCCAACAGAGTGGCGCGGATGAGGTTGCCGTGGAAGTTGCAGTTTTCCATCGGTTCGGATTTGCCGATGAAAATGCCGATACGCACGCCGCCCACTTCCTTGATGTACTCGGCGTCCGCGAGGAAGTCTTCGCGTTTCAGCAGTTCGCCATTGAGCGTGACATCCACTGGGCCGAATTTCGCAACACGGCGGAGAGTGTCTGTGATGCACGCTTCTGTTTCCTGTCGAGTGAAAACCAGCGTCGTTCCGGTTTCCGGGTCAGCGGACTCCTGGTCGCGGACTTCTACCGCTTCCTTTCCCAGAAAAGCATCGGTGGTAATGGCCGCGGTCTTGCCGCGGCTGCTCACCACTACGCCGGTGTGCAGGAGCGCGAACAGGCCCATGCCGGCCGGGTCCTCGGCGCGCTCGACGGATTCATCCCAGCCAGACGCGCCCAGGTGGAGCAGCTTGTTGAAGTCGTCGATGCCGGATCCGTTGTCCGTGAAGGTGATGAGGGTGGTTGCCTGGGTGGGCTCCGGGCTGGTGGTGACGGTGACCAGGGACGCGCCGGCGCGACGAGCATTCTGGAGCAGCTCGATGAGGACTTGGCTAGTGTGATTTGTGAAGAGCCTCCCAGCCTTGCTGAGAATCCTGGCGCTCACATGCGCCTGAATGGTTTGCACGGTGAACTCCTTGTGGTGTGCGAATGAGACTACGGGTGGAAAAGATGTGCCAGAGTGGCGACGACAACGGGGTGGAAGGGAGGCTGGTTCGGCAAAACGGCTGAGTGTTACCACGCCACCCCCACCTGCGGTGGAGATTCCCGTGTTGCCGAACCGGGCGGAAGTTGTGTACCGCTACCGGGCGGAAGCTGCCGCTGTGGCCAAAGCCACTTTGCGCGCAGCCGCCTCCGCAGCTTGCTCGTTGAAGCACGCACAAAGCAGCTTGTTCTGTGACTGCTCGTACCGGTTCCAGTCGTACCGTCTTGTTCCTTTACGCATAGCGCTCTCCTTAAAAGCAAAAATGGTTGGCGATCTGCCAGCACGGCAAACCGGGTGTGTGATTGTGGTGGGGTGTTGGTGCGAAAAAGTGCAGGGCTGTGTGTCGCCACGCGTCCCGTGTGAGGGAGTCCCCTGTCACTGGTTGCTATATGGGAGGACAAGCCGGTGTTGGGCACTCGGCGAAGGCATCTTGCCTGTCACTCCAGCGGGAAACCGGTCCTCAACGTGAGAACGTCCCGCTAGACAAGACACCCAGTCCGGCAGTGATGCGCGTAGGACGCCGTGGACTGGCAAGCCTTCCATGGCAGTAGTAGTAAATTGGTGGCAAGCTTGTCGTACTTGCCCGCCCTTAAAGCGCGAAGGGACGCTGGCAACCGCCCGGACGGCAGCTGCGGGAAAACAAAACTCGGTTGGTTGTGCCGGAACAGCGGCTGAAGGGCAGGGAACGTGACCCGCCGGCGGCTGGCCGCGGCAAGTTGGCACAACCGTTCGCCGTCTGGTGGGGACGCGGGCGACCGCATGAATAGCATGAGCTGCGGTCGCCGGTGAAATGAATCCTGGTCGGCGCTGAATTGGGAGGCTCAGCGCCGCAAGCCGGTTGGCGGGACTGCTGCGAAGCGGCAGTGGCATGAGAAGGGATTTGTGGGGCAGAGGTGCGAAAGCCGACGACGTTTCGACCACCCCCTGTCGGGGGGAAACATTGGCGGCGCATCAGGCGGCAGATGACACGGTCGAAAGAAAGTCCTGTAGCTTATCTCTCACTTGCAAGGTAGAAAGGACCAGCGACCAAACGCAGCCCTTCGGTCGCCATGGCACGGGCATTGACCTCGTCGTCGACAGCCCGGTACTTCTCCGCAACTTCCAGGTAAATCTCTCAGCGTTGCCGGGCGAGCGTCTTGCGCGCGTGGGCCTCTGCGGCCGTGCACGCGTCGCGTGTGTTCATAAAGGTCATGGCGATCTCTGATTGCAGCATTCCGCTGCCGTCAGATTGTAAGTGCATGTCGGCGACAGCCGAACAGCATCAGAACGCGGCAAGTCAGCGCGAAGGCGTTGCACATCCGAGCGCAGTTGTACGGACAAGAACCAAAACAGCAACTGGCAGATGTACCGGAGAGGCATCGGGATGGCAACGAACTCGGTCAACCGAACAGCATCAGAACGCGGCAACGCAGCGCGAAGGCGTTGCACATCCGAGCGCAGTTGCACGGACAAGAACCAAAACAGCTACTGGCGGATGTACCAGAGAGGCGTCGGGAAGGCACGGAACTCGGTCAGCCAAACAGCATCAGAACGCGGCAAGGCAGCGCAAAGGTGTTGCACATCCGAGCGCAGTTGCACGGACAAGAACCAAAACAGCTACTGGCGGATGTACCAGAGAGGCGTCGGGAAGGCACGGAACTCGGTCAGCCAAACAGCATCAGAACGCGGCAAGGCAGCGCAAAGGTGTTGCACATCCGAGCGCAGTTGCACGGACAAGAACCAAAACAGCTACTGGCGGATGTACCAGAGAGGCGTCGGGAAGGCACGGAACTCGGTCAGCCAAACGGTATCAGGACGCGGCAAGGCACGGTAGGTTGGCGCAAGGCGAGGGCGAAGGTATGCCACAAGAGTAAAGAGAGCAAAAAAGCATGTGTGAGGGGGTTTTACAGCGATTTTTGCATTTCGAGAAAACTCCGGCCACGCACTGTTGCGTGAACTCTAACTGATAGCAGTATTAAGCATTTAGTGAACCATGGAAAAGGAATCCGGTTCCCATGCTAACAATAAGGAAGTTCGATAGGATTTCGACATCATTTCGACAACGGGTCATCTTTGAAACCTAACAATGAGTTGATGAATTGGTAAATAGTCCAAGCGCGGCTTTTGGCTCATGTGCATGAGCACATTGCGCAATCGAGCCTCGAAAAAACGGTCTAGATACCAGTACTTTACCAACACGTCGGCCCCTTTCGTTAGGAACTGATTGTAGTCAATAAAGTAGACGAATCCGCCCATGCTCTTGAAATGTGGAGCTACAGACTTGAGCAGTCCGGGTTTGTCGAGAAAGAAGAGAACCATGTGCAGGTACTTCTCCGACGATAGACACGCGCACAACTTAGAATAGCGCCGTGAACTTTGTTGCCATCTCTCATACTCGACCGCGAAGCGCACATGGCCAGTTGGCAGAACAAGCTCGCCCACCGAGTCGTAGTCTTTTGCCAGGCCATTCGCGCCAATAAAGCTGTTGTCCGAACGCACCTGGAAATCCGAGAGCCAGTAACGGGTTGAGAACTGGCTCACAAACTTGAGCATGATCCTGTTCAGGCCGACAAAATGGAAGAGGCTGGCAGGATCCTTAATCGCGTTTGTGTCACAAAGCAAATCGTCACCAGTCCCACGGATGTACGCTATCCCATTTTGTGTTGCTGCATACGCGATGGTATTTGTTGTGTCGAAAAGTCTGCGGCTTACTACAAACCCGAGCTTCTTTAGCCGACTGAGAAGTAGGTACACTCGTTTCCCTTCGCTCGTCCAAGGCACTCCATGGAAGTTGGCAATGCACCGCACCATCTCCGGTGTACACCACCCGTAGCAGTTCAGGATTATAAGCACGTGGTATTCCCGCCCGGTCAGACCGGTAACGGTACTTGCCTTCCTCATCCTCGCCGGGGCTAGTGCTACGCTCGGAACTAGTGTCTGGTCGGGCACCAGGGGCGTAGACAGCAGTGCGTTGTCGATCGTCGCGGCGAGTGTGTCGCCTTCGACAAGTACATCCGGGTTTGGATTTGGCAATTCGTTCACGGTGGTCCCCCAAGATGTCGCTGTTAGATGGCGGACAGAGTGACCGCAGAGGCCAGGACAAGTCGTGCACGCCTCCGGGATGTCCGCTCCTTCCGCCACTCAATCCGCCAGATACCTTCGTCGGTTTGGAAGGCGCCATTGGGCGGCATGAGTACGAGCGTCTCCTGCTCGCCTTTGTTGGCACTGGCGCAAACGACCCGGACACCGTTCGTCTTCCAGCAGGAGCCGAAAGCAATCCGCCCGCACATAATGCTGCGCACGACAACCAGGTACGCATCGATCGGCGCGCCAAGACGGACTGCACAACGGAATAGCAGCCGGTTTGTTCCATGCAGCGTTTCAATGCCGTTAGAGAGCGCGCTTATGTTCTGTAGGTCCGTTGGCATTGTCGCGCGCGGGAAACCGGCAACATTGAACCGGACGATGCCGGGGATTGTCCAACATCTGAGCCAATGCCTGCCGCTGGCACCGCGCTGGAAAGCGGTACTGTTGAAAAACGTGGAGCGTTCGGGAACGAAATCCCCGTCGTTATCTCTGACGATCCGTGTCCACCAGTGGGAACCGAGTTCGATGCAGTGAACAATCATGGCTCTAGAGCGTGCCCTCAAACTGTGAGAGCCGGTCCTTCAGCTGCTGTATTGTGGCGCGCTGATTCCGGAGTTTGGTCTCGAATGCGTGGACGCGCCGCAGGTGGTCCTCCGCCCTGACATAATCGGAGCCGTTGACTTTAACGATTGGTTCTCCCCGCGGCGTGCCGTCTTGCGCCTCGACAAACGGTGCGTCAGGCTCAATGGCTGGCGCCGCGTCACCGGCGTCGGCGGGGAATAGCGGCTGCGCGGATTGTCTTCCGTTCTCTATCTGCTCTGCCACTTGCTGGCTTCGTTCTGCCTCGTTGACTTTGACAAACAAGCGGTCGTATCTCTCCACCAGCGCATTGTGCTTGTTGATGGCGAACCGTGCGCTCTGGTAGGCCGTGTTGCGCTGGCCAATCAGGACCGCGGCGGCTCGGACAAAACACTCCTGGCGTACTTCCCACAGTTCCGTGTACCACCAGATATAGCCAAGGGCAGCCAGCAAGCAGAGCACCGCAATCACGCTGCACCACCAAACCCAGTTGGCGATTGTGTACTGCACCGCGGTGTCCTGCCAGCCGTACAGCAGGCCTCCGTAATCCCGCTTGCTCGGATTGACGGCGTGCCGCATTGCGTCCTCAACGGACGGTCCTTGGCTGAGCCGTTGGCTGTTGCCAGACGGGTCGGTCGGTTGCGCCGGCGGCGCCACCTGTTGCGTCGGTTGAGCCTGTAGTCTACGACCTGGATGGGGACTTGGGACCTGCTGAGTCTGCGCCGTCGCGACTATTGCGACCAAGCATAGCGCGGACACCGTGGCCAACTGTTTGTGTACTTGCATTCGACTTTCTCCTCTTTGGGGATGCATCATCGTTCGACGTCACGGCTTCTTCCAGCCGCAGATCGAGCGCCAGAGAATCTTCAAGTGACGTCCTGAGTACCGGCAACCATTCCGGCAACGTCGATAGCGATGCCTGATTGCCGCGCCGGACGTGAATGTGTTTCACGGTGACGCCCATGCGCTTGTCCGACAGCAGAGCCATCATCTGGCCAACCGGCAGCATCTTCACCTGCTGGTCTTTCACGCGAGTGTCGAACACCTCCTGCCGCGTCCCCGTTCCATCCTCGACGTATGGTGTCGGGTCCAGGGCGTTGCCCTTTTCCACGCGCACACTTAACCGTTCGGTTGGGACGCTGGCCGACGCCCTTATGAAAGTTTCTGCCGTATCCTCGTCGCTGATCTTCATAATGAATTTTGTGTTTGGCGCGTTGGCAACATCGGCGGCAAACGCCTCGCCCACGTCCATGGCCAACTGCTGAATGCTTTGAAACGAGAAGATAAAACTGGCGTTCGCCTGGCGCGCGGTGTGGATGATGTCCTTGAATCCCTGATAGGCGTACAACCCAAACTCGTCCAGTACGATCGAGATGAACGGGTGTTTTTGGTGCATCCGGTATTCGTTGTACCGGGACGCAATCATGAACTGCATATTGCGCATCAGTATCCGGCCCAGCGCGCGGTACGGCTGGCTGTCGGTGCCCAGGTTCATGCTGACAATGAGTATCTGCTTTTTCTCGACCACCTCTTCGAATGTGACCAGGTGCTCGCACGAGCCGGTAATCAACGCCAGCGACTCGCCGACGAACGGCATCATGCTGTTGAGCAGGCCGCGGATCTTCGACAGCCAATCCTTATCCTCGTAGTTGCCTTTGAGCGTTGCGGCAGCGAGCAGAAAGGCGTTCTTTTGGTGCTGCGGGAGGTCGGCATTCGACATCACCTGGTTGCGAAAGTTCTCGATCATCCGGTTCATCAGCTCCGCAGGGGCGACGCATATCAAATTCCCAGTAATTTGAGCAGATAGGGGTGGTCC
>CAYQOQ010000039.1:0-31820 GCA_964419175.1 uncultured Occallatibacter sp.
AACTACTCCATCCACAGACCTACCCACCGAGGGGTTCATGAATGATGCAGGCTAGTGTGGTGAGTCTGAAGTTCGTCGAAGAACAAAAGCAGATTCTTCGCTCACCACCCCCGAACTGAAAAGCGTTCTGGGCCCCGTTCGTTCAGAATGACAGCCGATGTTTTGTTAGGAATTTTGGACTCAGGAAACTAGCTGCAAGCTTTTCAGTACTCGTGGCCTGGTTCTGGCCACATCAGTCCATCTTTCGAGAAATTCCTTCAACTCTGCCGGCGGGCGGAGCCAGATGTCTGCGGCCGTTTCACGCGGCTCGCGGCGCACGAGAACGCTGAGATGCGGTTCCTGGGCGCTGTTGACGGCGAGGAAGGCGGCTTCGTCGGTGAGGTCGTCGCCGAGGAAGGCTACTGGGCTGGCTGCGTTCGGTCCTTTCAGCACGGCTTCATTCAGGATTTCTTCTACCGCTTCGCCCTTGTTGCGGCCCGCGCGGAGTTCGAGTCCGGCTTCAAAATCAAGCAGAGCTAAACCATCCAACTTTGCGAGTGGCTCAAAGAGGGCACGCGCACGCCGCTCGATGAGCTTTGCTTTTGCGGGCGAAGCGCCGCGCCAGTGCATGACAGCGCCATTGGCCTTGTCTTCAAAGAGGCCGCCGAGCGAGTCGCGGCGGAGTTGCTCACGCAGTTGGTCGAGCTTGGCGCGGACCGCAGGCGGAGCTTGTTCAAGTTCGCGGCGCCCATCGGGATAGAGCCGCTCGGCGCCGTGCAGGCCCCAGACTTCGAGCGGCGTGTCGAGATTCAGCATGGGCGCGATTTCCGCGGCCGGCCTGCCGGTGATGACGGTCATGCGCGTGCGGCCCTGCTCTTGAATGCGCTTGAGCAGTTCGCGCACGCCGGCCCATGGACGCGCTTGAAAGCGGTCAACGCGGAAGGGGGCAAGGGTGCCATCGTAGTCCAAAAGCAACAGGGATGCAGGCGCGTCGGCCAAGGCGCGGAAGAAATTTTCCAGCTTCTGTGCTGCTTCTTCGTTCAATCCTGGCTCGCTTTCCAGAGCGTTTTTCAAGTGATGGCTCAGTGAGTATTGGTTTGAGTCGCGCAGGGCTGAGCAGTGTCTGGTGAATTGACGTATCCTTGGAATAAGTTGAAAAAGCATGCCTCAGGGGCTAAAGCCCAACTCATTTTGCATGGTTTTATGTACGGGCTAAAGCCCGTACCCTTCACCGGAACGAGTTTTTCATCGGCATGTCTATGCCAGTTTCTCATGCACGACGTTTTATTGATTCGGCAAATAAATACCAACAATGTTCGGGTGCCCCATCCTCGCCACGTCTTTGTTTTTGTGGCTAGGATGGGGGTAGTACGAAGACAGTATTAATTTGCCGGATCTATAGGCGGCGGGGGCGGGCGGAATCGTGTGGGCTTTCGCGTTCTCGGCTGGTTCCAGACGCAACAAGAGCGGTTTCGATTCAAGTGCTGCCACTTGAAGATCATGCGAGGTGGCATTTTCTTGAGAAAAATGACCCTTGGCGTCTACGTTTCTGTAAAGAGCAGAATCGAAACCGCTGTAGCGCAGGTTGCTGGGGACACCGGTAGACCAGCGATTGATGCGGCATGAAACAGCGCCGTCCGATGCGCTATCCTCAAGGAGACAGAAGCACAACCCGCGATTTGGAGCGGACCGGCAAAGCCCATGGCGATAAACACGATCGAACAGACAGCCAAGAACATCGTCCTCACGGTGCAGGACTATTCCCTGTTCTCGTGGCGCGCGTTCACAAACCTGTTCAGCAAGCCCCGCTACCTGCCCGATTTTCTGATCCAGTCGGACATCATTGGCGTTGGATCGACATCGATCGTCCTGCTGTCCGGCTTCTTCACGGGTGGCGTGCTGGCGTTGCAATCGGCGACGACGCTGGCGCAGTTTGGCGCGACCGCAGTGACGGGCCAGTTTGTGAGTCTCACGATGATTCGCGAGCTGGGGCCGGTGCTGACGGGGATCATGGTGGCCGGACGCAACGCCTCGTCGATTGCGAGCGAACTGGGATCGATGGTGGTGACCGAGCAGATTGATGCGATGCGCGCACTGGGCGTGGACCCAATGCGCAAACTCGTGACGCCGCGCATCTTCGCCTGCATCTCCATGCTTTTCTTCCTCACCATTGTTGCCGATGCCTTCGGCATCCTCGGCGGCGGCGCCGTTACCGTGTTTCTGAATCACCAGAACGGCACACAGTACTTCTCGAAGGCGTGGGAGTCGCTGCGTTATCCCGACATTATTCAGGGGCTGGTGAAGCCGCTGTTCTCCGGCTACATTGTGGCGTCGGTGGGCTGTTTCTACGGTTTGCGCACCACGGGCGGGACGCAGGGCGTAGGCCGCTCGACGATTCAGGCCGTGGTCAACTCATCCGTGCTCATCATCCTTGTGGACTTCCTCTTGACTAGGGTGCTGCTCGCCCTGTTCCCTGCCATATGACAACGCCAACCGAGAGAGAGCCTGTGCTGGCGTTCAGCAATGTCTCGATCGCCTTCGACGGGCCGCCCGTGCTTGAGGACATTACGTTCTCGATTGCGCCGGGCGAAACGCGCGTGCTGCTGGGGCCGGCGGGCGTGGGCAAGAGTGTGCTGCTGAAGCTGAGTAACGGGCTGCTGCGGCCGGACCGGGGAAGCATCCGACTGTTCGGCGAAGAGATTTCGACGATGCCGGAGGAGAAGCTTTTTCCCCTGCGCACGCGCATCGGCATGGTGTTTCAGGAGGGCGCGCTGTTCGACTCGCTGACCGTGCGCAACAACGTGGCCTACCAGTTGATTCAGGAGCAAGTGGACGACGAGGAGATCGACGAGCGGGTTCTGGAGGCGCTGACGTTTGTGGGACTCGAAGAGACCATCTCGCTTTATCCATCGAGCCTGTCGGGCGGTATGAGGCGGCGCGTGGCGATTGCGCGGGCTTTCATTCACCATCCCGATCTGCTGCTCTACGACTCGCCCACGGGCGGGCTTGACCCGGTGACGTCGACGACGATTATTGAACTCATCGTGAAGGAGCGGGACGTTCATAAGACGCCTTCGCTGTTGGTGACGCACCGCCTGCAGGACGCGTTCACTCTGTGCACGCATCGCTTCGATAAAGCAGAGGGGCGCATGGTTCCGATGCCCAAGGGCCAGACCGACCCCAACACAACGTTTCTGATGCTGGACGAGGGGCAACTGATCTTTGACGGATCGCTGCACGATCTGGTGCACTCGGAGAATCCGTTTGTGCGGGAGTTCCTGGATTAAAGCCTTCTTTCCTACCGCATCCTCCATCTGCTAGCCTTAGCTGTTTTTGAGTTGCAATAGAACGGCAGGTGCATAATGGCATTCAAATTTCAGAGCTTCGATTTTCTCCATCTCGACCCCAGCTTCAGTGAAGACGAACTGCTTGTGCGGCGCACGGCGCGCGACTTTGTGGAAGACAAGGTGGTTCCGATCATTACAGACTGCTTCCGCGAGGGGCGGTTTCCGCGCGAGCTGGTTCGCCCGATGGGAGAAATGGGCTTCTTCGGCGCAACCATCGAGGGGTATGGATGCGCGGGCATGTCGAATGTGGAGTACGGGCTGGTGATGCAGGAACTGGAGCGCGGCGACTCGGGCCTGCGCAGTTTTGTGAGCGTGCAGTCGGCGCTGGTGATGTATCCGATCTACGCGTTCGGCTCAGAGGAACAGAAGAAGACCTGGCTGCCAGCACTGGCGAGCGGCGAGAAGATCGGCTGCTTCGGGCTGACCGAGCCGGGCTTCGGTTCTAATCCGGGAGGGATGACGACGCGGGCGCGCAAGGTAGGCGACGAGTACATCTTGAACGGTGAGAAGATGTGGATCACGTCAGGGACGATCTCGGATGTGGCCGTGGTCTGGGCCAGGCTGGAGGGCGCGGACGGGGGCGGCAATGAGTCGGTGCGCGGGTTCCTGGTTGAGACCGATCGAGCTGGCTTTTCCGCGCAGGAGGTTCACGGCAAGTGGAGCCTGCGAGCTTCGTCGACAAGCGGCCTTACGATCCAGGATGTGCATGTGCCCGAGGCCAATTTGCTGCCAGGCGCAAAAGGGCTGAAGAGCCCGTTGATGTGCCTGAACCAGGCGCGCTACGGCATTAGCTGGGGCGCGATCGGCGCGGCGATGGATTGCTACTCGACGGCGCTGCAATACGCGAAGATCAGAAAGCAATTTCACGAGCAGCCGATTGCGGGGCATCAGCTTGTGCAGGAAAAATTAGTGTGGATGGCGAGCGAAATTTCCAAGGCGCAGTTGCTCGCGCTTCACGTCGGCAGGCTGAAAGATGCGGGCACCGTGGGGCACCAGCATATCTCGATGGCCAAGCGCAATAACGTGTGGATGGCGCTTGAGTGCGCGCGTTTAGCTCGTGACATTCTGGGCGCGAATGGGATTACGGACGACTATCCGGTGATGCGCCACATGATGAATCTAGAATCGGTGAAGACGTATGAAGGGACGCACGATATTCATACGCTGATTCTGGGGCAGCACCTTACGGGGATTGCGGCGTACTGAATATTTTGGCTTCCCATCCTTTGTGCAAAGAATGCACAAAGGATGGGCGCCCGACTGGTTCCGTCCGGGGGCTCCGCGACGAATTCACTTTTTGTTTTTGTTGGCATTCCATTTTTCGAGGAATGCGGCGAACTTTTCGTTGCGCGGAATTTGCTGCGCTGGAGCGGCGGGTTTGCCGGACTTGCCCGCGGGGCGCGCGGGAGGCGCTGTGAGTGCCTTGATGGAGAGCGCGATGCGTTTTGCTTTTGCATCGACGTTGAGCACTTTGACCTTGACGATCTGTCCTGCCTTCACGGCTTCAGAGGGCTCTTTGATGTAGCGATTGGAGAGCTCGCTGATGTGGACAAGACCGTCCTGGTGAACACCGATGTCGACGAATGCGCCGAACTTGGTGACGTTGGTGACGACGCCTTCCAGCACCATTCCTGGCTGCACATCGGTCAGTTCGCGGACCTGCTCGTGAAAGACGGGGGCGACGAATTTGTCGCGGGGATCGCGACCGGGCTTGCGCAATTCGGCGAGGATGTCGTCGAGCGTGTAGGCACCGGCAGAGAGCTGCTTGCTATCGACTTTTTCCAGGAGCTGCGGCTGCTGGATGATTTCTTTGACGGAAGTGTGCAGCGACAGCGCGATCTGCTCGACGACCGGGTAAGACTCGGGGTGGACGGCAGTCATGTCGAGGGGGTTGTCACCATCGCGGATGCGCAGGAAGCCGGCGGCCTGCTCGTAGGTCTTGGGACCGATGCCCGCGACTTCAAGAACCTGCGTGCGGGAGCGGAAGCTGCCCTTCTCGTTGCGATGGGTGACGATGTTTTGCGCGGTGCGCTCGGTGATGCCGGCGACGAAGCGGAGCAGCGTCCATGAGGACGTGTTGAGATCGACACCGACGCGATTGACGCAACTCTCGATCACATTCTCAAGCGACTCATGCAGTTGGCGCTGATCGACATCGTGCTGATATTGGCCGACGCCGATGGATTTTGGATCGACCTTGACGAGCTCGGAGAGTGGGTCCTGGAGACGGCGGGCAATGGAGATGGCTCCGCGCACGGTGAGGTCAAGATCGGGGAACTCCTGGCGCGCGACGTCGGATGCCGAATAGATGCTGGCGCCCGATTCGCTGACGGTGACGGAAAAGATTCCGTCAATATTTTTCTCGCGCAGGAAGTCGCGAACGAACGCATCGGTCTCGCGGGAGGCGGTTCCATTGCCGATGGCGATGGCGCGAACATTGTGCTGGCGCAGCAGGGCCTCCAGCTTGGGGACCGCTTCGGCGTTGCCGTGTTTGGACGTGTGCAGATAGAGGACGTCGTGCGCCAACATTTTGCCGGTGGCGTCGACCACGGCAACTTTGCATCCGGTGCGCAGACCGGGATCGATACCGAGGACAGAGATGGGGCCGGCGGGCGGGGCGAGCAGAAGATTGTAGAGGTTGTCACGAAAGACTTGAATGGCGTCGGTGTCGGAGCGGCGCTTAAGCTCCATGCGAATCTCCGCCTGGATGGAGGAGTTGAGCAGGCGCTTCCATGCGTCGTCGATGGCGAGTTCGAGTTGATGCGTCCAATCGCCTTGCTGGCGCAACACGTGGTGACGGATAAGCGCGAGAGATCGCTCGGGTTCGAGCTCGATGAGGAAGTAAAGAATGCTTTCGCCTTCGCCGCGGCGAATGGCCAACATGCGATGCGAAGGGATGGTCTTTACCGGCTCGCTGTACTCGTAGTACATCTTGAATTTTTCCTGCTCGTCGACGGCGTCGGTCACCTTGCGGCTGACGATGACGCCTTCGTCAAACATGATGCGGCGCAGGGCTTTGCGGAGGTCGGCATCTTCGCTGATCCACTCGGCAATGATGTGGCGCGCGCCTTCAAGGGCTTCGTCGACGGTTGCGACGCCAAGTTCGACATTGACGAAGGTGGCGGCGAAGGTTTCGAGAGGCTGGTCAGTGGGCTCTTGTTGCCAGAGGTAGAGCGCCAGCGGCTCGAGTCCTTTTTCGCGGGCGATGGTGGCCTTGGTGCGGCGCTTGGGGCGGTAGGGGAGATAAAGGTCTTCCAACTCGCTTTTGTCGAGCGTGGCTTCGATACGCGCCTTCAGCTCGTCGGTGAGCTTGCCCTGTTCGGCGATGGAAGCGAGGATGGTGGCGCGGCGCTCGGTGAGGTCGCGGAAGTAGGCGAGCTTCTCTTCAATGTCGCGGATCTGGACTTCGTCGAGGTTGCCGGTGGCTTCCTTGCGGTAGCGGGCGATGAAGGGGACGGTTCCGCCGTCGTCGAGCAGTTCAATGACGGCGACGAGGCCGCGCATCGGGATGTTTAAGGTTTGGGCAATATGAAGAAGAATTTCGGGGGAGAGAATCAGGTTATCTTTCATAAATAGTCAGTGCTTATGGTACATCGTGAGGGCTCAAAAGTTATCGACAAGGCGGGGGCTATGGCTGCATAGTTTTATTCATGCGGAAACTATTTCGATTTGATTCAACGCTTTGTCTATGCGCTTTTTTTGTGCTGGTGTCGAGCTACATGACTGGAGTTGCGATGGCGCAACAAACGCCGCCGATTGTGCTTCATGCGGCGCGGTTGTTGCAGGTGGATACGGGCGTGGTGCTGCGGCCAGGCGAAATTCTGGTTGAGGGTGAGCGGATCAGGGCGGTGGGGAGTTCGGTGGAGCATCCGCAGGGAGCGCAGGTGATCGACCTTGGGGATGTGACGCTGTTGCCGGGGCTGATCGATGCGCATGTGCATTTGTTTCTGCATCCGGGGGCGGAGGATTTGCAGACGGTGAAGGAGTCGGTGCCGTGGCGCACGCTGCTAGCCGAGCAGGCGGCGAAGGCGGACCTGATGGCCGGGTTTACGGCTGAGCGCGATATGGGGACCGAGGGCGCGGGACCGGCGGACAGCGCGATTCGCGACGCGATTGACCAGGGGTTGATTCCGGGGCCGCGGATGCGCATCAGTGGCAATGCAATCGACATTCTGGGCGGGCATGAGGACGCCAAGGGCTTTAATCCGGCGCAGCATGTGCTGTCGAATGCGGACTATGCCAACTCCGCCGAGCAGTTGGTGGAGGCGATCCGCGAACAGCACAAGCAAGGCTCGAGCTTTGTGAAGATTTATGAGACCGGGCGGGACCGGATGGTTGGGGGCGTGCTCGAAACGCCGTATCAGTACACGGAGGCGCAACTGGCGGCGGCGGTCGAGGAGGCGCGGCGGCTGGGGATGACGGTGGGTGTGCACGCAGGCGGCGAGCCGGGAACGCTCTATGCGGCGCAGGCCGGGGTTGCTTCGATTGAGCACGCGACGCAGTTGAGCGACGAGACGATGCGGCTGATGCGCGAGAAACAGATTCCGGCGATTCCGACGTTTGCCATCTATGACTACTTTGCTAAGCACAGCGAATTGCAGGACCAGGCGGCGCGCGAAGCGGCGATGATGGACTACAAGATTGCCGAGTTCAAGAAGCAGGTGGCGGCGGGGATTCCGTTTGCGGTGGGCTCGGATGTAGGGCCGTTTCCGCACGGGACGCAGGCTGTGGAGATGGAACTGATGGTGCGTTACGGAATGAAGCCGCTGGCGGTGCTCGAGGCCGACATGATTGAAGGCGCGAAGGTGCTGGGTTGGGCGGGGCAGATTGGCGAGTTGAAGCCGGGATACTACGCCGATGTTGTGGCTGTACCGGGGAATCCGCTGGAGGATATTACGGCGGTGGAGCGGGTGAGCTTTGTGATGAAGGGCGGGGTGGCGGTGCGGCGGTAGAGAGAGGTGAGTGTCGTTCTATCCCATCCTTTTCGCGAAGAGCGCGAAAAGGATGGGGCACCCGGCGACTTCCGATTCTTACACTGCGACTGTGAAGCTGTCTTCGGTGCGGGTGACGGCGTGGTAGAGGGTGTCGCGCTCGACGGGGACGCGGCCGGCTTCGGTGATGAGGCGGCAGAGTCCCTTGCGGGTCATGCCCTGCGGTGTGGTGGCGCCGGCGTCGTGATAAATCTTCTCTTCGACCACTGTGCCATCGAGATCGTCGGCGCCGAAACGGAGGGCGATCTGGGCGATTTTTGGGGTCATCATCTGCCAGTAGGCCTTGATGTGCGGGAAGTTATCGAGCAGCAGGCGGCTGACGGCGATCTGGCGGATGTCAGTGAGGCCGGTGGTGACGGGCAGGTGATCGAGTGCGGTGTTCTCCGGGTGAAAGGCCAGAGGAATGAAGGTCTGGAAGCCGCCGGTCTCGTCCTGGACCTCGCGCAGCTTGAGCAGGTGGTCGACGCGGTCGGCGTCGTTTTCAATGTGGCCGTAGAGCATGGTGGCGTTGGACTTGAAGCCGAGCTTGTGGGCCAGGCGCGCGGTATCGAGCCACTCATCGCCGTCGATTTTGTGGTCGCAGATAATAGAGCGGACGCGTGCGGCGAAGATTTCCGCGCCTCCGCCAGGCATGGAGTCCACGCCGGCATCGCGCATCTTGATGAGGGTTTGCTCAATGGTGATCTTGGCGCGACGGGCCAGGTAGGCCACTTCAACCATGGTGAAGGCTTTGATGTGGACCTTAGGGAAACGCTGCTTGAGGCCGCGGACCAGATCGAGGAAATACTCGAGCGGCAGGTCGGGGTGCAGGCCGCCGACAATGTGGAACTCGGTGACCGCTTCGGTGTAGCCGGAGGCCGCGGTTTCCCATGCCTCTTCGAGCGCCATGGTATAGCCGTTGGGATCGCCCTTTTTGCGGCCAAAGGCGCAGAGCTTGCAGTTGGCGACACAGACGTTGGTCGGGTTGATGTGGCGATTGACGTTGAAGTAGGTGACGTCGCCATGCATGCGCTCGCGGACATGGTTGGCAAGCCAGCCAACGGCGAGAACGTCGGATGTGCCGTAGAGGACGAGGCCATCGGCAAAATCGAGGCGCTCACCGGCCATTACCTTGGCGGCGATGGGCTCGAGCCTTGGGTCGTGGCTCCGGAAGGAGCTTGGTTCGGGGGGAAGTGGGGCAGTTGCGCTCATGAAACTATGATACAGAAATCTGGGGCTGGCGCTGAGATTGCCGGCATGGGTGCCCGGCCTGGGGGTTATTGAACCTCACTCCCAGGTCCCAAAATCGGGACCTGGGGCACCCGATCTTTTGTGTTTTCTGCTTTAGGGCTCGACCAGGACGCCGTCATCGAGCGAGGCGGCCACAAGGCGATCGCCCGCCACGCGGATCAGAGTAATCGGGTAGCCGGTTCGACCCCACTTCCAGGTCATGGTTTTAGGATCGATGGAAAAGATCTGGTCGCTTGAGCGCGAACTGACCAAAACGCGGTTTGTCGAGTCGTCGAATTCCAGGTCGTCGACATCGCGGAAGGGAAGACGCCCGATCCAGAGCCAGGTTTTGCCTTGGTCGTGGGAGAAATAGACGCCTTCGCGCGCTCCCAGCCACAGCGTTCCGTCGGGAGAAAAGAGGATGCGGTGAATGCGCGTGAGCATGGTGGGCAGGCCCATGGGCCACCAGGTGAGGCCGCCGTCTTTGGAGAGGACTACACCGTCGGCGCGGGCTGCCGCCATCAGGTCTCCATGCACGGTGACTGACAGGAATTCGCCTGCTCCCAGCACCGGGCCGCCCTGCCAACTGGCTCCCTGGTCGCGACTGGTGAGCAGACCGAGGGCGGTGGCGGCTAACCACTTGTCGTCGGAGACGTCGAGCGCATTGACGCGGCTTTCGAGTTCGACGACCGGGGCCTTAACCTGCTTTTCAACATTGATGCGCGTACTGCGCACTGTTTCGGTGGAGACCTTGGTGACCGTGTTGGCGATGATGTTGCGGGGCTCCCAAGTAAGGGCGGAAGCCGGGGAGCCGGCGGCGGGCGGGGCCAAAACGAAGATACCGCTGCTGGTGCCGGCCAGCACGGTTCCGTCTTTTGTCTGCGCGAGGGCGAAGACGTCTCTGCCGTCGAGGCCGGCGCCGTCCTGCTCCCAACTGGCGCCTCGATCGGTGGAGACGAAGACGCCGCCATAGGTTTTGTCGTTGACGACTCCGGCAAAGAGCCGCGACGGATTGCCACGGTCAACAAGAAGCGCCGAGACCTTGCGCTGCGAGATTCCCTTGTTCGACGCCGTGAAGGTGGCGCCGGCGTCGGTACTGACCAGGACGCCGCCTCGGTCGGTGGCGAGCAGGACATGATTTGAGTCCCTGGGATCGATGAACACGTCGTTCACGATCACTTCAGTTCCGGTCATCGGCTTGAAGGTTTTGCCGCCGTCGAGGGTTTTGTAGAGGCCCTCGGTGGTTCCGGCATAGACGATTTCGCGATTGGCAGGGTCCTGCTTGAGGACGCGCGTGCGGCGTGCGGTGGAGGGGATTCCCTCGATCTTGCGGAAGCGCACGCCCGCGTTGAGGCTCTTGTAGATGCCGCTGCAGGCGCTAAGAAACACCGTGCCGGGACGCTCCTGGTCGAGGATGATCGAGAAGACGTCGGAGTCATCGATGAGACCCTGCTTGATGTTCTGCCAGCTTTTGCCGCCGTCGACGGTTTTCCAGGGCAGGTGCCAGGTGCCGGCATAGACGATGTCGGGGTTGGTGGGGTCGACGGCGAGCGACTCGACTTCGTGAACCTCGCGGCTGCCGCGCTCGCTGATCTGGGTCCAGGTAGCGCCCGAATCGGTGGAGCGAAAGACGCCTTCAAGGGTGCCGGCAAAAAGCACGCGCGGGTTGGAGGGCGCTTGCAGAAAAGAGCGAATGGACTGGCCGTGGAGACCCGGGAGCTCACGCCAGTTGCGGCCCTGGTCGTGGCTTACCCACAAACCGCCGTCGGCACGCTTCCAACCGGCGACAAAGATTGTGGCGGAATCGGTGGCGTCGACAACGATGTGGTCGAGGACCAGATCGTTGGAGTCGCCGAACTTGGCAAGACGATGCCAGGAGGCGCCGGCGTCCACCGACTCATAGAGCCAACTGCCGGTAGTACCGAGATAGAGATGGGTGGGCTGGCCGGGAACCGAGGCAAGCGCGCGCGCGTCGCCGCCGGCCGGACCCACCGGAGTCCATGCCGCTGTGCTTGAAAAAGGCGCGTTTGAAGATTGCTGAGCGGAAAGGCCGTGCCCGCACAATGCGCTGAAAAAAACAGCGAAGGCCAGCGCCGGAACACCGCGCCAGCGGCTGAGGGGGAGAAGAATCTTTAAACAGCTATTCAAACAATAAGCTCCCTAGCAAAAGGAATAACCGGCGCAACGAGACACAAAAAAACATCGCGGCGCAGAAAACCAAAAAGGCCGACCGGCTTGCCGGTCAGCCTCGAAAAAAATACAGGAGGTATCGCATGGTCTTGCTTTCGTCAGGCCTTCCATCCCGAGGGATGGAAGGCCCGGCTTGGCGGTAAAGAGCCGGTCAATTCCGGCAGACCTTACTTAGACTCGGCGTGCTTCTTGGCGTGGTGCTTAGCGCCGAGCGGTTTGCGCGCCTGGGGCTTCACGGTCGACTCGTCGGCCGGCGTGGTTCCCTGGACGTCGCTAGTGAAGGTTGCGCCTGCAGGCACGAGGTAGTCTTCCACCGTCTGGCCATCCGTGGTTCCGGTAGCGATGCTGACGCGGGAAGCGTCAATACCCTTCTCGGTGACCAGGTAGTCCTTGGCGTTGACGGCGCGCTGAGCGTCGAAGTGCTCAACCTTGGCCTTCTTGTGCCTTGCAGCGATCTTCTCCTGCTTGGCTGTGATGGCCTTCTCCTTGGCGTCGGACTCGCCGACAACCACAGCCTTGGCATCCGCCTGGCGCTGAAGGTCGAGGGCAACTTCGTCGAGGCAAGCCTTGGCTTCGTTGTCAACACGGGTTGGCCGCTTCTTGTCTGTCGAGAAGTTGATGGAGCAGAGGGCCTGGGTCTTGGGAGCTGGCGGCGGCGGCGGGGCCACGATGGTCACGCTGGTGTTGGCGGTAGCGGAATGTCCCTTGTCGTCAGAGACGTTGCAGGTGATTCCAACCACGCCCGTCGGTGCGCCGGTGGAGGCGAACTCAGCCGTTGTGCCGGTACCGGAGACTGTGCCACCCGTAGCCGAGTAGCTGTAGGTGAGCGGGCGATTCTGCGGGCTCATGCCAGTGGAGGTGACGGTGGAGGTTTCGCCGGGCTTGATGGTGCTGGGGCTGGCCGAGCAGCTGATGGTCGGCGGCTCGAAAGCCTTGACCGTGAAGCTGGCCGAGCAGTCGGCCGTCTGGCCGGGCTTCAGGCCTTCCTTGCCGGGCTTGCCTTCCTTGACTTCACCCTTGACGGTATAGGAACCGGGATCGAGCGAAGCGGTGGCGATAGTGGTGGTGGTTGCGGTGCCCGAGGCACCTGCGCCGCTCCACGAATAGATGGCGTTCAGCTTGGGATCGAGGCTGCCCGCTGTCGCGGTAACCGTGACCGGCTCGCCAGGGAAGACAGAAACCGGGCTGGCCGAGCAAGCCAGCGTGGCCGGCGGAGGAGGCGCGATGGAGCCGACATGGAACACAACGCCAGTGCTGAGGCGGGCTGCGTTGATGTTGGCGCGGCCACCGATAACGCCGGGGCCGAAGTCCGCATGCATGTACTCGTAATCGGCCTGGAAGAGGCGAATCGCGAGGCGATGGTTCAGGAACGGCGTCTCATAGTCCATGCCGCCGCCAACCGTAAGTGCGGGGCCCCACTTGTTGGACTGAAAGTAAGGACCGTTGATCATCGCCGTGCCAACGAGGGCATGAGCAAAAGGCGTGATATTTCCGTCCGGATAGCGGAAGATGAGGCCGCCGGCAACGGTCAGGAAGCCGTCGTCGTTGCCATGGGTACCAATGTTGGAGCCGTTCGCGGACTGCACGCCCCACTCATGAAGACCGAATTCGGCCTGGGCGCCAACAAACTTGTTGAAGTAATAGGCGCCGCTAAACAATCCGCCGACATTGACGGCATCATAGTTGGCAGTGACGGGCGAGCCGACAGCCGGTGAGGTGGTCACCGAGCCCTTGGGAGCCAGGTAGCTGTAGCCAGCAAAAATATCCCATCTAGATGGGGAATCGCTGGACACGGTATTCCTTTTCGCGGTTGAAGCCTGCGCAGACAAGGCAACAGGCATCAATGCTACAAAAGCCAGGGCAAGAGCCCAGCTCACAGATTTCGAAACACGAGCGAACATGCGTTTATCCTCCGCAATAAAGCTGATGAACAAATGGAAAAAGGCTGCTTGCGAACAAACATTCCTGCCCGCACAGGTCCTCTTCGCAACAAATGCGAAGCTCCAGACACTCTAAAGCACCTTTAAACGTACCATAGGACGAATCCTCCCAAAACACTTTTTTCAACGAGTTACCCGCGTTGCAACCCCGTTCCGGATCATGGAACCCAAAATCTGCCCCGCAAAGCCGAACCGTTATTTAGGCAACCCTAACCCCAGTTTCAGACCACCGCCACGGCCCATCACCCTACATTCAGAGTCTTCAGAAGGCTGCGCTGTTCGCGCTGAATCTTCTCTTGTAAAAGCGTAATGGCGTAAATAAGTTGCTCCGGCCGTGGTGGACACCCTGGTACATAGACGTCGACAGGGACAATCTGATTTACTCCCTGCACAAGTGCGTAATTGTTAAAAACTCCGCCAGAGGTGGCACAGGCACCCATGGAGATAACCCACTTGGGCTCTGGCATCTGGTCGTAAAGCCGCCTGAGGACTGGGGCCATCTTCTGGGAAACGCGCCCAGCAACGATCATCAGGTCCGACTGCCGGGGCGAAGGCCGGAAGACCTCTGCGCCAAAACGTGCAATGTCATAGCGCGAGGCACCCGTTGACATCATTTCAATGGCACAGCAGGCGAGGCCGAAGGTGACGGGCCAAACTGAATTCTTCCGTATCCAGTTCACGGCATAGTCCAACGACGTAAGGAAGACGCCTTCCGGCTCTTCGTAGCCGTAGCTGACTTCGTTCAGCTTGATACGATTCTTTGCGCTGCTGTCCAGCGCGCCAAATAGATAGTGGTCCCGCTCTGCTGCAACCGCCATACATCTACTATATCTCCACTTCGGTCCAGGTGGAATGGTCAGAACGGCTCACTCCCGGCAGATCGTTGCCTGTTTTTTGCTTGCTGTTCGCTGCTTCTGCTCATTCCGAACAGGGCATTTGTACCGCGCGCACCTCTTTGGGGGCGTTCCAGGCGCGGGGAAGCCAAAGAGTGATGGAGAAGCGCATCCAGTCGAGTTCGCCCAGCGGCGTGGCCTTTGCTCCGGCTGAGGGAGCGAGCGTGTGCGGGGTTCTTGCGGACTGAATCGCCCACTTTTCCGCATAAGGAACGGCATCGGCGGTGCCTGGGGCCAAGCGGCCATCAACAATTCGGAACTGGCCTGCGGAGGATTTTTGATTGATTGTTAGTAGGCGTTGTAGGGCGATTCCCTCCCGGCTGCTCGAAACAGGTTTTCCCATCATGCTCCCACCCAGAGTTTGAAACTGCTTCTGGCCTTCAAGGAACGCGGTGGGGTCTGTAAGAAAGCGGAAGCTGCGCGGGTTCCAGCCGATCGCGTCCTGGGCACGCAAACCGAAGGTAGTTCCCACTTCGCGCTCGCTGATGGAGTTGTAGGGCGGGGTAGCTAACAAGAGTGCATCCGGAAACCCGGCTGGCTGCTCGCGGTCGACCACCAGGTCCCAGCCGCTCAAACCGGCGCTGCCCGGCCGAATGGGCACGACCCGGAAAACCCAGCCCTGTCCGAAGGGCTGCTTCCACTCGTGGTTGGCCGCCACTTCGCCCACGAGAACGACTCTGGCGCAAGCGGCCGGCGTGGCGGCGCGGCTGCTTGCCTGAGCAACAAACGCCAAGCAAAGGACCCCCCACAGCACAACCTGGCAACTGCTTCCGATCGGTTTCATCGCGGCTTATGTCCTTTCAGAACACGTGTGTGTGACACGCAATTCATAAAAATGCAATTAAAAATGAAGATAAACTTGCGGAATCGCCCCATCTTTATGAAAATGGGGTGAAAGCACAATCAACCTTTCTCGTGTTTTGCTGACCGAAACGCGGCCACACAGGGCCATAGCCGTCGACGGGCTGTTGCCGGATTTCTCTGATCCAAAGGTTGATCGCCGGAATTCAATCCTGTTCCTTGTCCGCGCGCCCCCGTCGCAGACGCATTTTGTAACCGCCTTTTTCGGAGCCTGATTACCATGCCGAGCCGCGCCGTACGTCTGCCCTTCCTTTTTACTCTGCTTGCCTGTCCAGCCATCGCTCTTGCCCAGACAACCGCTGCAAACCCAGCCCCGCAAGGCCCTGTGACGCAGGCGCAGATTGCGGCGCTGCAGCAGGCCGTTCAAAACGCCCAGTCTGCCGGCGATAACGCCTGGATGCTGGTTTCCGCCGCCCTGGTGCTGCTGATGACCGGTCCTGGGTTGGCTCTCTTCTACGGAGGCCTCGTACGCAAGAAGAACATTCTGGGCACGATGATGCAAAGTTTCGCCATGATGGGCTTGGTGACGGTGATCTGGGCCGTCGCCGGCTATTCGCTTGCATTCGGCCATGGCAACGCGTTTATCGGCGGGTTTGAGCACCTGTTTCTGCGTGGTGTGGGCCTAACGCCGAACACAGACTACGCACCGACCATTCCCGAGCAGACCTACATGGTCTACCAGCTGATGTTTGCCATCATTACCCCGGCGCTGATCACAGGCGCTTTTGCCGAGCGCATGAAGTTCAGCGCAATGGCTCTGTTTCTTTCGCTGTGGTCGCTGCTGGTTTACTGTCCGATGGCGCATATGGTGTGGGGCGTGGGCGGGCTGCTGAACGCCGCGGGCGGCCACATTCCCAGCCTGGATTTTGCCGGCGGCACGGTGGTCCACGTAACCAGCGGAGTGTCGGCGCTGGTCACCTGCATTTATCTCGGCAAGCGCATCGGCTACCCGCAGACGAATATGCCGCCGCACTCGATGGTGCTGAGTTTTATTGGGGCCTGTTTGTTGTGGGTGGGCTGGTTCGGGTTCAACGCCGGCAGCGCACTGGCCGCAAGCCCGCTGGCCACCAGCGCTTTTGTGAACACACACTTTGCCGCAGCTTCGGCCGCCATCGGCTGGACGATCTTCGAGTGGCTCCACAACGGCAAGCCCACCGCCCTGGGCGCCATCTCCGGAGCAGTCGCCGGACTGGTCGCTATCACCCCTGCTTCCGGCTTCGTTCAGCCCTTTCCGGCGTTGCTGATTGGCTTGATTGCGGGCTTCTTCTGCTCTTTTATGGTCTTCAAGGTAAAGTCTTTATTCCGCTACGACGACTCACTGGACGCCTTTGGCGTGCACGGAGCCGGGGGAACGCTCGGCGCCCTGCTGACGGGCCTGTTCGCCACTCGCTCCATCAATGCAATCTACGGCAAGGATGTGGCCACCGGCGCCATCGATGGGCACTGGGGACAGGTGCTGAACCAGCTCGCCGGAGCGGCCATTGCCTGGAGTATCGCCATTGTGGGAACTCTGGTGCTGCTGTTCGTAGTGGACCGGGTTGTGGGGTTGCGCGTCTCTCCGGAAAACGAAGCCGCCGGCCTGGATCTTTCTCAGCATGGCGAGGAAGGTTACGACCTGAACTCTTAACTTGTGGCATTCTTATGTTCCAGGTTGCCAAAAATTTCTCAGGATTGCGGCCAGCGGACCGCTGAGCCTGATACGCTATCGAACGAGGCATTTTTTGTATGCTCAAAATTGAAGCTATTCTCCAGCCCTCTAAGCTGGACGCTGTGAAGGATGCGCTGCTTGAGGCAGGCATCGAAGGCATGACGATTCTGGAAGCCCGCGGCCATGGCCGTCAGAAGGGCCATACAGAGTTCTACCGCGGTCGCGAATACACGGTCGATCTTTTGCCAAAGGTGAAGATCGAACTGGTGATTCTCGACGAATTAAAGGACAAGGCAATCGAAGCGATCGAAGGCGCAGCCCGCACCGGACGCATCGGCGACGGAAAGATCTTTGTCAGCCGCATCGACGAAGCCATCCGCATCCGCAACGACGAGCGCGGGGAAACCGCGCTCTAGCCAAAAGTCCGATAAGGACAGGTACCCTGGTTTCGGAGCGGATCTCCCGCTCCGAAACCAGGCTATTCAATCTATTCTTCCACCTCCCTCTCGCTCTCCCAATCCCGAGTTGCCGGACTGATTCCCCATATCTGAATACAGTTACTCTGAAACGGGCGCGACCGCGATGGTTTGCAGTTTTTCGCGAGAACTTGCGGACCAACCTTTCTCGGGGTAGGCGGATTATGCTGGGAAGCAGAGCCTATCTGGTCTGACCTCGTATCTCGACACAAGGAGCTTGCCTCATGCAACACCGCTTAGCACTCTTCGCACTGCTTCCCCTCGGACTGGTTTCTATCGTTGCAACGCAGTTCGCCGGCGCTCAGGATACACGTACGGTTGTAGAGCCATCGCTGCCGCAGATCTGCACAACGCTCGACGCGCAACTGAGGGCGAGCGGGCACTCGCTGGCCGAGGCCGACGAGCAAAAGCTCGACACCGTGCGCATCCAGAAGGCGCTCGACAAATGCGGGAAGGGGCGCGGAGTGCTGCTGCGCGTTCGCGGGGAAGATAATGCTTTCCTCAGCGGCCCCCTGGAGTTACGCAAGGATGTGGCGCTGATTGTGGACAGGGGCGTGACGCTGTTTGCGTCGCGCGATCCGCTTCTTTATGCCACCGCCCCCGGCAGTTGCGGAATGGTGAACGAAGGGCCGCGCGGATGCAAGCCGCTCATCTCTGTCGATCACGCCTCCGGAGCAGCCATCATGGGCGACGGCACAATCGACGGCCGCGGCGGCGAAAAAATGCTCGGATCGAAACTCTCCTGGTGGGACCTGGCCGAGCAGGCGCGCGCCGGAGGCCGGCAGCAGGTACCGCGCATTCTGGTGGCGGATTATGCTGACGACTTCACGCTCTACCGCATCACTCTGAAGAATTCGCCCAACTTTCATGTGGTGTATAACCACGGCAACGGGTTTACGGTGTGGGAACTGAAGATCGATACGCCGAAGCGGCTGGCGCGCAACACGGATGGGGTCGATCCGGGGCTGGGATCGAAGAACATTACCATCACGCACAGTTTTATCCGCACAGGCGACGACAATGTAGCGATTAAGGGCGGGCCGGGCGGCGTAACCAACATGACGGTGAGCCACAATCATTTTTACTGGGGGCACGGAATGTCGATCGGCAGCGAGACCGATGGCGGCGTGAGCAAGATCCGCGTCTTCGATCTCTCGCTGGACGGACCGGATAACGGCATCCGCATCAAGAGCAATGGGTCGCGCGGCGGCTTGACGCACGATGTGGTCTACGACGATGTGTGTGTCCGCAACTCGCCTAACCCGATCACGCTCGACACCGGCTACACTGCGTCGGGAACGGTGAAGGGCAACTCGCCACCGACGATGCGCGACGTTACGCTGCACAACGTGCGCGTCTCGGGCGGAGGCAAGATTTCTTTCAACGGATACGATTCAGAACACAGAGTCAGCGCCATTCTGGACGGCGTGCAACTGACGGACTACGCCACCTACACGTACTCGCTGAATCACGCGGATATACGTCTGGGGCCGGGCGCGACGAATTTGCAATTGCCTGTCGGCGAGGACTCGACCGTTACGGGAAAGCCGGCGGAAGGCGAGCCTGCATTGTGCGCGGAGAAGTTCGTCGCATTTCCGCAGTGAGGGGCGCGCATCCCACTGCTGCCGAAGAAAAGCAACCGCAGGTCCTTCGACTACGATTGGCGCAAAATACGCGCCAATCTCCGCTCAGGATGACAGTCAATTTTGATATGAACATCAGAAAGAGGCCCTGGCGAAATGCCAGGACCGCAACAATTGGCTGTCAGTGTCCGGTGACCGCCGCGGTGGATGCGGTCGGCCTGCTGCGGTGCACCTTCAGGTTGTTGAGTGCGTAGTCGATGAAGCGCGGCTCAAAGTGAGACGCCTGGCCCATGAAGCGGCAGGTGGCAACGACCTGATCGACGATGAATCTGGGCTGGTAAGCGGCCAGTTCAAGATCCTTTTCCTTCTGGACCTTGTACACAGTGCTGTTGAAGATCTCGTCGGAAAACTCGATTCCATGCCGGACGCATTCTTTCTGAAAAATGCGCTTGTAAATTTCAAGGGGCGGAGCGCCCACCTCGATCTTGTAGGGGAGGCGGCGCAGGAAGGCCGGGTCCATCAAGTCTTCCGGCTCGAGGTTGGTGGAGAAGATCACCAGTTCCTCGAAGGGAATGACGAAGCTCTTGCCGGTGTGCAGGTTGAGATAGTCGACCCGGTTTTCCAGCGGCACAATCCAGCGATTGAGCAGGTCTCTGGGGCTGACAAGCTGGCGGCCGAAGTCGTCGATGATGAAACAGCCGCCGAGAGCCTTGACATGCAGTGGAGCCTCGTAGAAGTGGCCGGTAGCGTCGTAGCGGAGATCGAGCATCTCCAGGGTGAGTTCGCCGCCTGTGGCGACAAACGGCCTGTGGCAGGGTACCCAGCGCGCATCGAAATCCTCGGCACGGACGAACGAAGGCCTGCTGTCGTCATTTTTGACGGGCGTGGTGTCGATGGGGGTATGAATGCTGGGGTCGTGGTAACGGATGATCTGGCCCTCGACGGAGATGGCGTAGGGCACGTAGATTACGTCGCTGAAGATGTTGCCGAGGGCGTGAGCCACCGAAGTTTTGCCGTTGCCTGGAGGCCCATAAAGAAGCATGGCGCGGCCTGAGTTCAACGCCGGGCCGCATTGTTCGATGATGCTGTCTTCAAAGGTAAGCTCGCCAAGGCCGTTGCGGATGCGGTCGTAGGTGACCAGTTCGTTGGTCAGCTTTTGCAGGCTCACGCGGCTGGTGAAATCATTGAGGGCGACCGGTGCGGGCCCGACGTAGCGCAACCGCTCCAGGGCGTCGAGAGTCCAGCGCTTGCCCTCGTCAGTGAACGTGAAGACCATATCGAGCGGGCTGTTTGAGTCGCGCATGCCCAGAGTGCGGAGCAACATGCGGTCGACAGCCATCTGCACCAGCACGGCGACGATGTGATAAGGCAGCTTGATGGCATCGACGAACTGGCGGGAGGTTTCCAGCCGTCCGGCGTAGATGAGCTTCATCAGCAGGCCCATCAGGTCGAGCTCGTCGATTCCGGTGGCCGCAATGTTCCCTGGCTCGGTCGGAACGCGTTTCATGAACGCATCCAACACGCGTTGGTCGATGGCGCCGATGGCCACCAGGTTTTCACCAACGCGACCGCCACTGGTAGCCATGCGCTCCAGCGCCGCGCCCACATCTTTGGCGCTGACCAGATTTGCCTGGATCAGTAGATCTCCCAAACGCATTCGCGTGCTGATAACGACCTCCTGAAAACTGCATTCTGGAGCCCGGCTACCTGAAACGCCATCGATCCGAGAGCGCTCGGAAGCTGCCGATCCGCCACCTGCTGAACTGCCGAAGCAAGCCGCTGGACGATGTTGCTGGTTCCAACTCGTTATTCTAGAGCCTCAAATCGAGTTTAGGGTCAACTGTTGGATCTTGGACGGGCACCCAGCCAAAGCTGGCCTCCGAAGCGCACATCCGCCGCCTTTTTCCCGCACTGCGCAATCAAAAATTCACATCCGCGCAAACATCGCTTATGCTTGAATACATCCTTGTTGCTTCGGCGAGCCACGCACAACCACTTATGAATCCAGTCGCTTTGGCGGTTGACGATCTTCGGGAGCAGTATACGCGGGAGATGGCGCTTGTGCGCCAGACCTGCGAGCGTACGGGCGACGGCACGGCCGCCATCCGCAGGCGCTCCGCGGTTGTGGACCGCATTCTGATTGAGATGTGGCGACGTGCCTTTGCCGGACTCCCCTCCCAGAATGCGGCTCTGCTGGCCCTGGGCGGCTATGGGCGCAAGGATCTGTTCCCCTACTCGGACATCGATGTTCTCTTCACCTTTGCCGACGAAAAGACCGAGGAGCAGTCCCGAGAGGCCGTCCGCGCAATTATTCAGGGCATGTGGGACATTGGCCTCAGAGCTAGTCCCTGCTCGCGCACGCTGAAGGAAGCTGGCCGCTTCGACCCCGACAACCTTGAGTTCACGCTGGCCACGATTGACCGGCGCTTCCTCGCAGGACAATTTCCCCTCTACCAGCAACTGCACCAGGTGATCTTCCCTGGCCTTGTCCTCAGCGAATGGACCACTATTACCCAAAAGCTGGGCGAGATTGCGCGCGCGCGGCACGCGAAATTCGGCAACACGATCTTTCATTTGGAGCCGAATCTGAAGGACTGTCCGGGCGGCCTGCGCGACTACAACCTTGCGGTATGGTTTGCGGTTCTGTTCCATCTGAAGGAGACCAAGGAGTGGCCTCGCCAGCGCGGCGGAGTCTTCCAGAGCGCGCGCGGCGACGCCGAAGCCGCATTCGACTTCCTCGCCGCCGCCCGATGTTTTCTGCATTTCCGCCACGGGCGCGACGACAATACTCTCGACTGGCAGTCGCAGGACGAAGCCGCCGCACTCTCCATCGGACTTGAAACCCGCGGCACTGCCGACCCCTCCTACTGGATGCGCACCTATTACCGGCACGCGCGCATTGTCTACCGCCGCGCCGCACTGCTGATGGAGCACCTGCCCGCGCCGGTGAGTTTTTATAAGCAGTTCCGGCGGCGGCGCACACCGATCGCAGGCACCGAATTTCTGCTCGACCAGGGCCGCATCGACATTCTTCCCGGAGCCCAGTTCAACGACACCAGCGCCATCTTGCGCGTCTTCTCGCTGATGGCCACGAATGGCTACTCGCTCTCGCAGGCCGCCGAAGACCGCATTACCGACGCGCTGCCCGTACTCGCGATTCACATTCCCGAAGGACCTTATCTGTGGAACGCCCTGCGCGAAGTGCTGCTAGGACCGCACGCCGCGCACGCACTGCGCACCATGCACGCGCTGGGCGTTCTCGAGATGCTGATCCCGGAGTTCCACGGCATCGACGCGCTGGTGATTCGGGACAGCTATCACCGCTACACGGTCGACGAGCACACCTTTCTGGCGATTGACAACGTGCATGGCCTTCGCCAGCCCGGCCACGACTTCGAGGCTCGGCTCGCGCAGTTGCTGCCGGAAATCGACCGCATGGACCTGTTCCTGCTGGCCCTGCTGTTGCACGACACCGGCAAGGCCCGCCGCGACGGCGAACACGCGAACCAGAGCGTGGAGCTGGCGGATGCATTCCTGGCCCGGCTCGACTTCGACGTCGAGGAGCGCGAGTCCATTCTGAAGCTCATCCGGCTGCATCTGGAGATGTCGGCCGCCTTGCGCCGCGACATCTTCGACCTTGAAAATGTGCGCGCCTTCGCAGAGAAGATCGCCAGCCCGCAGATGCTCAAGATGCTGACGATCATGACCTTCGCCGACATCAAAGCCGTCAATCCCGATGCGCTCACTCCTTGGAAAGCCGAGAACCTGTGGCAGTTCTACATGTCCACGGCGAACTTTATGGACCGCTCGGTGGATGAGGTCCGCTACCACGCCGCCATCGACCCCACGCTGCTGAATCGGCTCCGCTCCATGGTGCCCCCAGCGCAATACGATGCGCTGGGGCAGTTCCTCGAGGGCCTGCCGCAGCGCTATCTGCAGACCCGGCTGCCGGAGCAAATCCGCAATCACTTTCAGATGGCGCTCAATCTCGACGAGGACCATGTACAGCTCGACCTGCGGCCGAACCGCCAACTCTTCGACCTGACCGTAATCACGCGCGACCGCACCCGCCTGTTTGCGGACGTTGCCGGCGCTCTCGCCGCATGGGGCATGAACATCGTTCGCGCCGGCGCCTTCTCGAACGAGGCCGGCGTGATTGTGGACAGCTTCCACTTCTCAGACGCCTTCCGCACCATCGAACTGAACCCGAGCGAGAAAGACCGCTTTCTGGCGAACATTCACGACGTGGTGGCGCAAAAGGTCTCAGTGCAGCAGTTGCTTGAAGCGCGCAGCCACATGAACCACCCTAACAACCTCAAGGTGGAAGTGGCGACGCGGCTGGAGTTCGATTCCGAATCCTCGACGCACTCGACGCTGTTGCAGGTGGTGGCGCAGGATCTGCCGGGCTTGTTGCGCCAGATTGCGCTCACGCTGTCGACGCTGGCCTGCAACATCAAGGTGGCCCTGATCGACACCGAAGGCGAGACCGCGATCGATGTCTTCTACCTGACCAGCCAGGGCGAAAAACTCACCCCCGAAACCCAACAGGCTGTCGCGACGCACCTCACCACGGCGCTGGAAGCCATGCGCGCGCCCGCCGGCGCTTAGCCCAAAACGCGGCGCAGCAGTTCGCCCAATCACTTAGAGCCCCGTTAACGCTACCTGGGCGGGCAGCGCTGTGCGCAGCGGCATTCTCGGGATGAAAGTGCCGCTGAACGACTGCGGCCTCGTGGGTACAGCGGTTTCGATTCTGCTCTTCACAGAAACGTCGAAGTAAAGGGTCATTTTTCTTAAGAAAATGACCCCTCGCAGGATCTACAGACGGCAACATTTGAATCGAGACCGCTCTAGCCACCGTGAAGCCGCACTACCCCTTCCACTTAAGGTCAGACCTTACGCAGACAAACCATGTGTCTAAATGGCGCAAAGGTTTCTCATTTTGGGTCGCCAGACCCATTAATGTTCCTGAATTGAAAATAATCCTTGACAGTCGTGGACTGACCTCGTTAGACATGTACGCGAATTCAAAGCTGGTTTTTTCTCGCAGGGAAAGAGCCATCGCTGTTTCTCGGCGACCTTAGCGGACTCCTGTTTAGGTCCAGCCGGCCGCCGATAACTATCAAGTAACAACTTGGAGGCTTCAAATGCAATTCACACGCGTTGATGCGCATGGGATGGTCGCCCGCTGGGCGGCCGTCTTCTGCTGTGCGGCCATGCTTCTGTTCGCCGCTAACGGATTTTCGCAAATTGCCGGAACCGGCAACATTCAAGGTACAGTAACGGATTCAACGGGAGCGGTTGTCCCGAATGCAGCGGTTACCCTGACCGATCAGGCAACACACGTGAAACGGGTAAGCACAAGCAACAGTGCAGGCTCGTATCTGTTCCCCAGCATTCCCATCGGCACCTATAACCTTCAATTGGCTGCACCGGGCTTCAAAACCTATGAGCAGACTGGAATCGTGCTCGAAGTCGGCAGCAATATCTCGGTCAATGCTGTTCTAACGGTTGGCTCAGCGGACGTAAGAGTCGAGGTGCAGGCCGAGGGTCTGGCGCTGCAAACCGAGGACGCCACGTTCAAACAGACCATTGACAATGCTGAAGTAAATGAGATGCCGCTCAACGGGCGGCAAATGACGTCCCTGATCACGCTTTCTGGCGGCTCCAACCAAGCCCCGGCCGGTGACTTCACCGGCAGCAAGTTCTCCTACGCGACGATTTCGGTCTCGATCGCGGGCGGCGGCGGCAATACGACACTGTGGCGGCTGGACGGCGGCGACAATCAGGACTACATGGCCAACGGCAACCTGCCCTATCCGATTCCCGATGCGGTAAGCGAATTCAGCGTGGAGTCGACCGATCTGGGCGCGCAGGACGGCGGCCACGTGGGCGGCATGGTCAACGTCGTCACTAAATCGGGAACGAACCGGTACCACGGCGAGGGCTTCGAGTTCATCCGCAACAACTACATCGACGCAACGAATTTCTATTCAACGACGCCCGATACGCTGCATCAGAATCAGTACGGCGGCACATTCGGCGGACCCATCAAGCGCGACAAGATGTTCGCGTTCGCAGCCTATCAACGCTGGGTGGCCAAGCAGTCGCAGGCGAACACACAGGCCCAGGTGCCGACGGTTGCGAACCTGGCGGGCGACTGGTCCGCCTGTGACTCGAAGCAGTTATATGACCCGCTGACCGGCACAGCGCTACCGGGAAACAAATACAGCACAACGCCTACCTACAACGCTCAGGCTCTTGCACTCGAAAAGTATCTGCCTAAAGTCGACCCTTCGTACGACATCACCAACTGCGGGAATGTTATTTACTCAATCCCGTGGGCGGTCAACAGCAATCAGTTCACAACCAGGGTGGATTACACGGTCAGCAACAAGCAGAACATCTACGGCCGGTATTTCGTAGACGGCTACCAGTTCCCGGCGTACTTCTCGCCGACGAATATTCTGATCACCACGCAGTCGGGCAACATCCAACGGGTGCAGACGTTCACGTTGGGCGATGCGTACACGATCACGCCGAATATCGTAAATGCCGCGCACATCTCCATCCTTCGCCGCGTCAACAATCGCGGATACGCCGCCAACGACATCAACGCAGCCACACTGGGCGTCACCGCCTACCAGTTGAAGCCCAATGGTTTGCAACTAAGCGAGGGCAAATTTACGATCGGCGGCGGCACCAATTCCGTAGCTCACTTCAATGACAACACCGCGGCTCTCAACGACGATGTGACCTGGGTCAAGGGCAGGCACCAGATCGCGTTCGGCGGCGAATGGGTGCAGAACCAGCTCAACATCTACAACGCTTACGAAGGCAACGGCATTTTCACCTTCAACGGCGAGTACAGCGCAAACGGACCCAAAGGCGGGACTGCTATCGGCGATCAGGGCCTCGACTTCCTGATGGGGGCGCTTGGGTCTTCGAGCCCATTCCAGCAGAGCAAGGCGCAGCAGAACGCACTGCGCGGGCCGATTCCCAGCCTTTACGTTCAGGACACTTACCATGCCACGTCCCACCTAACGCTCGTGGGCGGGCTGCGCTATGGGCCGAACGTGATGCCGCACGATTACTTCAACCGTGGCGTTGTGTTTAGCCAGGCCAACTTCCTGGCGAACGTCACCAGCAGCATTTACCCCAATGCTCCGGCAGGCGCACTTTACTATGGCGACAAGGGCGTCACCAAGCAGTTCACCAAGAACTCCTATGGGCAGTTCTCGCCCAACGTCGGCGTTTCCTTCGATCCGATCGGCAACGGCAAGACTGTGATCCGCGCCGGCGGCGCGCTGATGTTCGACAATCCCAACTTCTTCACTGCCCAGCGCAACCAGCAGAACCCGCCGTTTGCCACGGCAGTGACCAACACGCAGTCATCCTCCTCGGGCCCGGTCCTCTTCAGCGCTCCGTGGTCCCAAGGCACCTTTACGACCAGCCCGTTCCCACAGCCGGCGGTTCCAACGCCCTCGCAGGCACTGTTCTTCCGGCAGTCGCAATACATCGTGATGCCGCAGCAGTTCAAGCCGGCTTACACGATTCAATGGACTCTCAGTGTTCAGCAGCAGTTCGGCCATGGCTGGCAGGTGATGGTGGACTACATCGGGAACACGACACGGCATGATCCGATGGGTATGCCATTCGACCCGGCCGTGTTTATTCCAGGCGTATGGGGAGCCAACGGCACGGGTTGCACGGGCATCGTGACGACCGGCCCGGCCAAAGTGACCGCGGGCGCCGCTGGAACCAACTGCTCGACCACCGGCAACCAGACATCGCGATTCCTACTCACCACCGAGAACCCCGCAAGTCAGAACTCTTCCGGCGGCTCAATTGGCGGCGATCAGTACCTGGGCGGCGGCGCCGGCTCTGTCATCGTCGATGACGAGGGCACAGCCAACTACAACGGACTGGTCACCTCGATCCAGCACCGTATGTCGAACACGTTCAGCCTGATGGCCAACTGGACCTGGTCGAAGTGCCTGAACATCGAGGATGCCCAGGGCGACTTGGCCGGCACGACCGTAGAGAATCCCAGCAACGTAAAGATGGACTACGGGCCGTGCGGCTCGGATTTCCGCCACATTGAAAACGTGGTCGTAGTGACCAAGAGCGCCTTCAACAACCACTTGAATCGGGTCGAGAAACTCCTCGTCAATGACTGGGAGTTTGCGCCGCTCATTCACATTCAGAGCGGCATACCCTTCACCGTAACCTCGGGCCAGGACAACTCCCTGACCGACGTGGGCAACGATCGTCCGAACCTGGTGGCCGGCGTGAATCCATACGCCGAGGTAAAGTTCCATAAGCTTCCGGGCGCAGCGAATCGCCAATACTTGAATCCAGCGGCGTTCCAACAAGTAACTGCGGGGTGTTCTAGCGTCAACGGATGTCCGTACGTTGGCACCTACGGAAACATCGGCAGGAACTCGTTCCGCGGGCCGAGCGCGCTGCAGTTCGACGCGCAGATCTCGCGCATCTTCGCGATTCACGAGAACTGGACGACAACGCTCCGGCTCGAGGCGTTCAACGTGCTCAATCATCCTGACTTCCAACCCCCATCCAGTTCAACAACCGGCTCGCTTCCCGCGAATACCGGAGGCGCCGCAACTCTTACGTCGTCGACCTTTGGTCAGGTCTCAGCGACATTCAATCAAGCCCGCATCTTCCAGGGCAGCGTAAAGATCAACTTCTAGCCAGCAGGCTTTTCAGCCTTTAACCCCGTTCACCCCGCCCGCCGCGCATTGCGGCGGACGGGGTGAACCTGCGATAGGGCTCGATTCCAATCCGCTCAAACATGCCTTCGCAACATCTGCGCCCCCCAATCCAAGGCGATGATCCCGAGCCAGCGCGGCCCCCTGCGCGAAATCCGAAAAAGAATTGCTATGGGACTTGACTGCAAAGGGCTCGTGGTCTGACCATAGGTCTGCCGGTTGCGAGCCCCTTCGCGGGCAAGTGAACGGGATGGCATGCGCTCACCGCTTTTTTCGAAGTCCGGCGCCGCATCTGAAACTCACAAATCAAACCGACCACTTGGAGGGTCCGTTCATGACTTTGATTGAAAACAGTCGCAGAGATTTCTTGAAGGCGGGCAGCGCGGCTCTGGCCGCAACCGCATTTGCATCGAGCGCACGCAGCTACGCCGCGATCCGAGGCGCCAACGATCGGGTTAACGTCGGCATCGTCGGCTGCGGCGACCGCATGAAGGGTGGGGACCTTCCAGCCTTTCAACACAGTGCCAAGGATATGAATTTCCAGATAACGGCTGTCAGCGACATCTGGAGCCGCCGCCGCGAAGAAGGCGCAGCCTTTATTGAGAAGCTCTGCGGCAACAAGCCCGACACGGTGCGCAACAACGACGAACTCTACGCGCGCAAGGACGTCGACGCCGTCATAATCGCCACAGCCGATTTTCAGCACGCGTATCACGGCGCAGAGGCAGTCAACGCCGGCCGCGACGCCTATGTGGAAAAGCCCACCGCGCACACCATGGCGGATGCACGCATGTTCCGCGCCGCGGTACACAAGAGCGGAAAGATTGTCCAGATCGGCACACAGCGCCGGTCGACGCCAAGCTATATGAAGGCGGCCGAGTACATCAAGTCCGGCAAGTTCGGCGACATCGTGATGGTTGAGATGACCTGGAACGTGAACCAGCCCGGCCGCTGGCGCCGTCCGGACCAGGTGCCGCTGCTCAAGGAAGCAGACACGGACTGGAAGCGCTATGCGCTTGGCAGAAACATGGGGCCATTCGATGCGCGCAAGTATCTTGAGTTCCGCCTGTTCTGGCCGTATTCGTCCGGCATTCCGGATCAGTGGTTAGTCCACCAGATCGACACAGTGCACTGGTTCACGGGACTGCCGCATCCTCGCTCGTGCGTTGCCAACGGCGGCATCTACCTGTGGAAGGACGGCCGGCAGAACTGGGACACCATGACAGCCGTGTTCGATTACGGCCCGCTGGACGACCTGACGAAGGGATTCCAGGTGCAGTACTCGTCGCGGTTCACCAACTCGGCGGGCGGCGTCAAGGAGCTCTACTACTCGAACGGCGGCATGATCGATATGTCCAAGCAGACGGTGACGCCTACCGGCGGCTTGTCAGCGCGCTCGGCCTCCGAGATGGGGATGAAGCCCAACCTGCTGACCAGTTTTTCGCTCGTTGAAAAGGCCGAAGCGGTTGAGACCGACGCCAACACGCACGGCGACCCGGAGACTGCGGCGAACATGCGCAACTGGATGGAGTGCGTCCGCTCGCGCAAAACGCCGAATGCCTCGATTGAAGCCGGATACAGCCACTCAATCGCACTGTGCATGAATGTCGCTGCCATCAAGACCGGCCAGAAGGTGACCTTCGACGAGAAGACGCAGCAAGTGATGGCCGGAGGAAAAGTCTATGCGTAATTTTGTTGTTTCAGGGTTGCTTGCTGCCAGCGCGATGCTGGCGGCAAGCGTCCTGGCCGCCACACCGGGCAAAGGGGTTCAGGTCGTTGCCAACGCAGCCCAAAGCCGCGTGGACATCACCATCGACGGCAAGCCCTTTACCTCCTACATCTGGCCGACGACTCTCAAGAAGCCGGTCCTCTATCCGCTCATCGATGCGGATGGCGTGACGCTCACGCGTACATTCCCGCCCCAGCCCGGCGAGCGCGTGGACCACCCGCACCACGTCGGCCTCTGGTTCAACTATGCCAGGGTCAACAACTTCGACTTCTGGAATAACTCCGAAGCCATCAAGCCGGAAAACCGCAACAAGATGGGGACGATTGTCTTCGACAAGCTGCTGTCCACTTCCAGCGGTCCCAACCGGGGCGAGCTCGCCGCACTCTCCACCTGGATTGACGGCAACAACCACCCCATCCTGGAGGAAACCACACGCATCGTCTTCTCGCGTACCAAGGACGCCCGCGTGATCGACCGCACCGCAACCCTGAAAGCCCTGGACCACGTTGTCTTCCAGGACGAGAAGGACGGACTGCTCGGACTCCGCGTCGCCAGTTGGCTTGAGTCGCCCACTGCCGGCGGGGGCATCTTCAGCGATTCCCACGGTGTCCAAACCAAAGTGGCAACCGCCTCGCCCGATGCCACCGGCGAGTACCTGACCAGCGAAGGCATCAAGGGAGACCCTGTCTGGTCGACACGCGGACGCTGGTGTTCTCTGACCGGCCACAAGAACGGCCACACCGTCACCATCGCCATCTTCGACGAGCCAAAGAACCCCGGCTATCCAACCACCTGGCATGCGCGGGGCTACGGCCTGTTTGCCGCCAACCCACTGGGACCGAGCGTCTTCAATCCGAAGGCCGCCCCTCTCAACTTCACGCTTGAAAAAGGCCAGTCGGCCACCTTCCGGTATCGCATCGTGATCTACACGCGTGTCGCGACGCCCGAGGAGCTGAACCACGAGGCTGACGCCTTCGCGGCCGAGTACAAATAACGCACTCTTGCGTTTCAGAGAAACACAGAACGCCCCGACCGGGTATTCCGGCCGGGGCGTTCTTATTTGCGTGGAGTTTCTCGTTTGCGCACCGCCATGAATCGATTTATCGTTATCAGGCTACAGATTCTCGAGGTGCGCGATGCATTCCAGGTTCCTTCCCGCAGTTCTTCTTGTCGCCTTTCCCCTGACAGCCTCTGCTCAGACTGCCCCGCCACGTCCAAAGATTACCGGCATCTCCCACCTGGCTGTGTATGCAGCCGACCCAGCGGCGACGGATCGCTATTACCGGGAGGTTGTGGGCGCCACAAAGCTGCCTGACCCGGAGAATCCGCAAGGCGTTCGCTACGCGCTGAGCGCGACGCAGTTTGTCGATGTGCTTCCGCTGCCGGCCGGCGCAGGTATTAATCGGCTTGACCACGTTGCGCTTGTCACTTCGAGTGCCGAGGGGATGCGCAAGTACCTGGCCGCCAAATCGTGGAAAACACCCGTCAAGGTCGAGAAGGGCGCCGATGGCAGCCGATGGTTCGCCGTCCAGGACCCGGAGGGCAACAAGATCGAATTCGTTGAGCCGCCACGCCACTTAAAGGCTGTCGCCGCGCCCACGGCCATCGGCCACCATATCATTCATGCCGGCTTCCTGGTCCACAACCGCGCGGCGGAAGACGCCTTCTACCGCGACCTGCTCGGCTTCCGCCCTTATTGGTTCGGCGGCATGACGGACGCCAAGATCGACTGGGTAAGCCTGCAGGTTCCCGACGGACACGATTGGCTTGAATACATGATGTCTGGCGGGCCCGGAACGGGCATCCCGGCCGACATGACCCAGCAGCATTTGGGCGTGATAAACCACCTGTCGATTGGCGAAGTCTCGGTGCCGGACACCTTCAAGACACTGGAGGCCGGCAACCGGCTGGAGGGGCGGCACGACAAGGAGCCCAAGATCGGCCTGGATGGCAAGTACCAGTTCAACATGTACGACCCGGACGGCACACGGCTGGAACTAATGAACTTCCGCGCCACCAACAAGCCCTGCTGCTCGGCATTTACGGCGGAAGATCCGGCGGAATAGACACGTCGGAATGTCGGGAATGGCCCTCGAACGGCAGTTGCGTTATACTGGTTGGAGCCTGAAGAGTGCAGGGAAGTCCCTGTCTAACAAGGCCATCCGGACGGGTAAACCCCGGCCAAAACGAGAATACAATGCCCAAGTTGAAGACCCATACGGGCGCGAAGAAGCGCTTCAGCAAGACT
>CAYQOQ010000040.1:0-31589 GCA_964419175.1 uncultured Occallatibacter sp.
ATTGCCGACCGCGTCATGCGCACCATCGGCCTCAACGGAAAGGCCTTCATTCCCCTGCTTTCGGCGTATGCCTGCGCGGTGCCGGCCATCATGGCCACGCGGACCATTGAAAACAAGCGCGACCGGCTGGCGACCATTCTCGTGACGCCGTTCATGACCTGCTCGGCGCGGCTGCCCGTCTACATGCTGCTGATTGCCGCCTTCATTCCCAACACCTTCTACCTGGACGGATTTCTCGGCCTGCGGACAATCGTCATGCTCAGCCTCTACCTGGCCGGCTTTGTCGGCGCCATGACCACCGCCTGGCTGCTGAAGAGTTCCATTCTCAAGTCCAGCGAGACGCCCTTCATCCTCGAACTGCCGCAGTACCGCATGCCTACTCTGCGTTCCCTCGCGCTGCGCCTGCTCGACCGCGCCCGCATCTTCCTCCGCCAGGCAGGCACCATCATTCTCTGTGTCACGCTGGTGCTCTGGGTGCTGGCGCATCTGCCGGTGATTCATACAGCAACCGGCGCCCTGGCCGCGCCCGACCTTGCCAACAGCCTCATCGGCCGCCTGGGCCACTTTATCGAGCCGGCAATTGCGCCGCTTGGATTCAACTGGAAGATCGGCATCGGCTTGCTCTCAAGCGTCCTGGCGCGCGAGGTCATGGTCAGCACCATGGGCACGCTCTACGGCGCCGACCCCGGCACGCAGTCCATGCACCTCCAGACCGCTCTCCACCACGACATGACGCTCGGCGGCGCACTGGCGCTGATGATCTTCTTCGCCTTCGCCATGCAGTGTACTTCCACCATGGCCGTAGTCCGCCGCGAAACCAACAGTTGGAAGTGGCCCGCCGTCCAGTTCCTCTACATGCTCGCGCTAGCCTATGCCGCCGCCTTCGCCGTCAATCACATCGTCATGGCCATCATCGGGTAAGAGCTGCCTGCACGCACCCCTCCGCACTTGCAAACCAGGGCTCAAAGACGAGATCAAAGCCAATTGTCACGGATTTGTGGTTTGGTGGCGGTTTGGGGGCGATGAGGCTCAGTTTTAAGGGCATTTTTTCGCGAAAATCCGTAGTTGGCAAAAAGGCTTGTTTTGCATGCAAGCCTTTTTGTTTGTGTCGATTAAGCTATGAATCCTGGTTGCTGGTATTGGCTAGGTGGTAACGGGGTCTCGGCGTGTAAGTGGTTTATTTTCTATGGCTTTTTTGAGATCACACAGTTTCACAGGATATAGGGGGGGTAGGGGAAAAACAGGGACTGAGGGACCAGGGACATAGGGACTAGAAGAGCTGCGCGGGTTGGCTGCATGGATTTGGATGGAGATGTCCATGAGTTGATTGTGCGCTTTTTGGAGGTAATTTTCGGCAGTGGTCACGAACAAAGCAGAGGCTTTCGATGCTGTTCTAGGGATGGGAGACGGCCTCTCGGAGCCGGCATTTCCAAGTGCCCTGTCCTTGAAGTCCGTGAAATGAGTAGTCAAGAACAAAAGCAGATCCTTCACTCCGCTTACCCCACGTTCAAAGAGCGAACGCGGGGCCCCAGACGCGCTCCGTTCAGGATGACAGCCTCTCGTGGAGGAGTAGCCGCATGGCTTCAATGATGAAACGAGTATTAGGGACGCGACACTAGCGGCTGGCGGCAATCATCTGCGCCGCGTGCTGCAGGCTGGTATCGGTGACTTTTGCGCCGGAGACCATTCTGGCTACTTCGTGCGTGCGGGCGCGGTCGTCGAGGACGCGGATTTGGGTTTTGGTGCGGCCGTCGGACTCGCGCTTTTCTACGGCCAGATGCTGGTCGGCGAAGGCGGCGATTTGAGACAGATGGGTGACGCAGAGGACTTGCTGACCACGGCTTAACGACTTCAATTTTTGGCCGACGGCTTCGGCCGCCCGGCCTCCGATGCCGATATCGATTTCGTCAAAGACCAGCGTGCGTGGCGTGGGATTCTTGCTCGCCTTGGATGAGTTCTCTTCGACAGCCACTTTGAGCGCCAGCATCACGCGGGACATTTCGCCGCCGGAGGCGATCTCCGACAGCGGCTTGAGCGGCTCGCCAGGATTGGTCGAAATGCGGCACTCGACCGTGTCCCAGCCCGTCGATGTCCAGGCGGATTGATTCTCGTTCGCCGTCGTCGATACTTCGAATTTGACCTTCATGGCCAAGCTATTGATCTGGACTTCGGCCAGCTTCGCCAACTTGGCGGAGGCGGTTTTGCGCTGCGCTGAGACCGCCGAGGCGGCCTTCTTATACTCCGATGCGGCCGATTCGAGAGCGGTGCGAAGCGTTTTGAGGACCTCGTCGCGATCCTCAACTTCGGAGAGCTTTTGCGCCACATCCGCGCCAAATGCAACGACTTCAGCTACGGTCTGTCCGTACTTCCGCTTCAGCCGGTCGATCAGCGCCAGGCGGTCTTCGAGTTCGGCCAGACGCTCCGGGGAAGCGTCAATCCCTTCCGAGTAGTCGCGCAAGGTCGCCGCAACGTCGCCAACCGTGGCGCGGACCGAAATAATCTGCTGAACGGCATCCGCGAACCGCGCGTCGTAGCGCGCCAGTTCCTCGACATTGCGCAGGGCGGCGCGGAGTGCAACTTCTGCAGACGCTCCGCCCTCGTAGAGTTGCTCGAACGCGCCCATGGCCGCGCCGTAGAGTTTTTCCGCGTTGCCCAGAACGCGCTTCTCCGTTTCCAGAGCTTCGTCTTCGCCCGCCACCAGATGCGCGGTCTCAATCTCCTTGCGCTGATAGCTCCACAGATCGACCATGCGCAGCCGATCCTGCTCGCCTTGCAGCAGGTCGTTGAGCTTGTTTTTGGCTGCGTGCCAGTTCGTGTAGGCCGCTGCAACAGCGTCGTGCGAAATGCCCGCGAAGCGGTCCAGAAGGATGCGCTGCTGGGCCTGGTCGAAGCTGGTGTGGGTCTCGGTCTGCGCATGGACCAGGGCGAGTTCTGGCGCAAGTTGCTTGAGAACAGCAACGGTGGCTGGCTGGTTGTTGACAAAGACGCGGCCCTTGCCCGTCGAAAGGATCTCGCGGCGCAAAATGATGTCGTTGCCCTCCGAGTCAATGCCGTTTTCTTCGAGAATGGTCTCAGCACCCGGCGTGGACTCAAACACGCAGGCCACCACAGCTTTTTCCGCCCCGTGGCGCACAACTTCCACCGACGACTTACCTCCCATCAGCAGCGCAAGCGCATCTACCAATATGGACTTGCCCGCGCCGGTTTCTCCGGTGAGCAGGTTCAGGCCGGGCCCGAGTTGGGCGATCGCATGATCGATGACAGCGTAATTTTCAGCGCGCAGTTCGACGAGCATCTTGGAGCTAACCTCTTGGAACTCACTCAGTGATAACGACGATGGCAGGCCATAACTTCAACGAAGAGAATCCGAGCGCAGCATAGCATGATTGGCGGGGTTGCGGGGCTGCGGAGACGTCCCAAACACGTGCATAGGGACCAGAGCAATCACTTGGGAGGGCGACCTGAGGTCTGTTACCGTTGATATTGAGGTGAAATGCCGATTTTAACTGTTGCATTTGTCTATTTTCTGCAATCTGACAACGGCGCCAGCCCTGTGGCCTCGCCCGGCGGAATCACTGGCTTCACCGCGCTGGCGACCCTGCTGGGCAATATCGGCCCGATCGCGGTCGGAGTGTTGGTGCTATTGCTGATTGCCAGCCTGTACTCGTGGACCGTAATCCTGGGCAAGATTTCGACCTTCAAGAAGGCCACTCAAGAGAGCCGGCGCTTTATCCGCGCGTTCCGCAAAGCCACGCAACTGAAAGAGATTTCCACGATCGCGAAAGACTGCCCGGCCAGCCCGCTGGCGCAGGTCTTCGAGGATGTCTACGAGACCTACAGGCGGCAGACCGGGGGCTCGGGGCCGCCGCGCAACATGGTTCCGCTGGAGCGCACGGCGCAGACTGCGGCCAGCGAGGCTGTCACCGGCCTGGAGCGGCGCATGACCTGGCTGGCAACGATCGCCTCCAGCAGTCCGTTTGTCGGATTGTTTGGTACGGTCATGGGCATCGTGGACGCGTTTCTCGGCCTCGGTAACGCCGGATCGGCCACGCTGCGCGCTGTTGGGCCGGGCATTGCCGAGGCGCTGATTACCACGGCGGCGGGCTTGTTTGTGGCTGTGCCGGCCGTGGTGGCCTACAACCAGTTGTCGGGGCGCATCCGGGTCTTTGCCTCTGCCACCGACGATTTTTGCCGTGAGTTGCTGAACTCGCTGGAGGAGATTCCAGTGCGGGCGGCCGCTCCGCCTGCGCCGCGGGAGGCTGAACGTGGCGTTTACAAGTAGCAACGGCCAGACACGGAGTTCGCTCGCGGAGATCAACATTACGCCGCTGGTGGACGTCGTGCTGGTGCTGCTGGTGATCTTCATGATTACTGCGCCGGTGCTGCAATCGGGCATTGAAGTCAGCGTTCCCAAGACGCGCACGGTGAAGGAAATCACCGAGCAGCGGATGGTGGTCACCATCGACCACGATCAGAAGATTTTCCTCGGCGACCAGCCCGTAAACGTTCACGAGTTGCCGCAAAAGCTGCGGCAGGCCGGGACCGACCCGGAGCACCAGGTGATTTATCTGCGGGCCGACCAGACGGTGCCTTTCGGGGCCTTTGCAACCGTGATGGACGCTGTGAAGCAGGCAGGAATTACAAATGTGTCGATTGTGACGCAACCGCTGGACTCGAAGAGTACGACGGCTAGCGGAAATTGACCGGGCTTTGTTTGAAGGAAGCACGTTGGGCTTAAGCATGAGCAGTGTTCTGGAAGGCGCCGCGCACCTGGAACGGGAACTGACGCTGGAACCGATTGTGGGGCCGGCGATGGGTTCCTTTGTGCTGCACGGGGTACTGCTTGCGGCGCTGCTGATCTACGGAACTCTGAGCGGCCTGTTTCATCACAACTTCTGGGGCAACGGCGGCTCCGGGGGCGCGATGCAGGTCAGCCTTGTAAGCAGCGCCCTGCCTCTGCCGAACAATCAGCCGCTCAATCAAAATGTATTGGCCACGGAGAAGCCCAGCCAAGCGCCGGAAGCGCCCAGCCCAAAGGAACAGAAGACCGTAGACGAGAAGGCTATTCCCATCCTCGGCAAACAGGTAAAGCCACAGAAGCAGACCACGCCGAAGACGCAGCAGCACCAGCAAACGCCGAAGCAGGACAACCTGGCCCGCTACGGCGAGCAGACCGGCACGTCAATCCAGCGGTCGATGCAATCGGCATCCAATGGCCCAGTGAACATCGGCAATGGCGATTTCGGCAGCCGCTTCCCCTGGTACGTAAAAGTCATCAAAGACAAGGTTGGCCAGAACTGGTATCGGCCCGAGGTGGATCCCCGGACCCCCAAGGGAACCACCGCAACCATCTATTTCCGCATCAATGCGCAGGGGGTTCCGTCCAACTTCAAGATCAACACTGCCAGCAGCAGTCCGACCCTTAACCGCTCATGCCTTTTAGCCACCCAGCGCGTCGATACTTTTGGGAGTTTGCCGGCAGGAGCAGGCGTTCAATACCTCGATGTGACCTACGATTGCATCTATTAACTTAGGGCGCTCGGGAACTTTACGCGCCTTTTCCACTCCGGCGAAGGAAGGATTACAGATCGCATGAAGGGATTCTCAAGGCTTTTCCCCCTCCTCTTGTTTGCATTACCGGTTTTGCGTGGACCTCAATTGACAGCACAGGATTGGGTTCACACCGGAACCAACCTGGGAAATTCAACCGTCCGCGTGGCGGCGGCGGACTTCAAGCCGGTCGGCAACGATCCGCAGACGCCGGCCCTCAAGGCAGTCTTCGACGCCACGCTGTATAGCGACCTTGGCAATGCGGGAATCTTCGAACTCGTGTCGAAGAGTCTGGCTCCGCAGGCCATGCCGGGCGCGCCGCAAGAGATTGTGCTCAGCCAGTGGTCTGCTGCGCCGGCCAACGCTGCCATGGTGGCCTTTGGCGCCCTCTCGGCGAGCAATGGGCGCCTGGTCGTCTACGGATGGCTCGACGACACCACCAACGCCGCCAGCCCGCAGGTGCTGGGCAAGCAGTACAACGAAGCGGCCAACACGGACATGGCGCGCACCGTGGCGCACCGGTTCGCGGATGAGATCATCTACCGGCTCGGCGGCGGCATCAACGGAATCGCGGAAACCAAAATCTACTTCGTCAGCACGCGCAGCGGATCAAAAGAGATCTGGGCCATGGATTACGACGGGCAAAATCAGCATCAGGTCACGCACCTGGGCAGCATTTCCCTCTCGCCGCGCATCTCACCTGATAACTCGCGCATTGCTTTTTCATCGCTGGTTCGCGATGGATGGGCGATTCGTATGTATTCGCTGGAGCTGGGTCGCATGGTGAACTTTCCCGGAGGCTCGGCGGGAGGTAGCAATCTCTCTCCCGCATGGACTTCAGACGGCGCCAGGGTCGCGTTCTCTTCCTCGCGATCGGGAGACTCGGAGATTTGGGTGGCGGACGCGAGCGGAGGTAACGTGCACAGGGTCACTTCGTTGCAAGGGCCTAACGTAGCGCCTGTATGGAATCCGCGCACCAACGCACAACTTGCCTTTGTTGGCGGGCGCACGAGCGAGCCGCAGATTTACACCATGGATCAGGACGGTTCCAACGTACAGCGCATCACCGACAGTGGCTACGCTGTTTCTCCGTCGTGGGCGCCCAACGGCGGTTTGCTTGCCTTCAGTTGGAATCGCAAGTACGGGCCGGGCGATCCGGGCGGACAGGACATCTACGTATTCGAAATCGCAAGCATGCACTGGCTGCAGGTAACGCACGAATCGGGCAGCAACGATTTTCCATCGTGGGCGCCTGATGGACGGCACATCGTGTTTCAAAGGACAGTCGGACGGCACCCGCAGATATGGACAATGCTGGCCGACGGCACGCATCAGCAGCAACTGACACGCGCCGGCGACAACTCGATGCCGAATTGGAGCATGAAGTGAAATTGGGAATGACGGCAGCAATTGTGAGTCAGATCACAGGCGCGAACGCAGAACCCCATCGAAATGAACTATGATTTTAGCGTTAACGAAATTCTCCGGCACTCGTTGCCCGAGGGTTCAGGGTTTGGGACTTTGAGTTTCGGAAGGAGCACTAAATTGAGATTACTTCATCGGATTTTTGTACCTGTTGTCCTGCTTGTCGCCTTGGTTGCTGTTTCAGGATGTAAGAAAAAACAGCCTTTACCGCCGCCCGCAGAGGCGGCTCCGCAAGTTACCGCCGCAGCTCCCACCGCACAACTGACAGCCACGCCAACCGTGATTTCGGCGGGCGACCAGGTGCAACTGGCCTGGCGGACCACCGGCGCCACTTCCGTGTCCATCGAAGGCATTGGCGATGTGCCTTCTTCTGGCGTCAAGACGGTAACCCCAACCGCATCCACCACGTATCACCTGGTCGCGCGCGGCGAAGGCGGTTCGGCCGATGCATCGGCCAGCGTAGCCGTCAATGCGCCTCCAGCCGTCGCGGTCCCCACCAACACGATGAGCGCTGAAGAAGAGTTCAAGGCCAATGTGCAGGACGCCTTTTACGACTACGACACCGATGCCATCCGCAGCGATGCGCAGGTTACGCTTTCAAAGGACGCCAGCTACCTGGCGAGCCATCCTGACGTGAAGGTTGTCATCGGCGGCTACTGCGACGAGCGCGGCTCCGACGAGTACAACCTCGCCCTGGGCCAGAAGCGCGCCGAGTCGGCCAAGAGTGCCTTGGTCACCGCGGGCGTTGCTGCTACCCGGATTCGCGTCATCAGCTACGGCAAGGAGAAGCCCTTCTGTTCCGAGTCGAACGAAGCCTGCTGGCAGCAGAATCGCCGTGCCGGATTCACAATCGACCGGTAAAACAGCTTGAGATCCGGACCGCCTGACTGCACAGATCGACACAGGCGTAGCGAGTAGAAAGCTGTAACAATCCATGCGGCAGTCCCTCTAGATGGAAGGGCTGCCGCATCTTCTTGTTATCATGGAAGGGTTATGAAGAGAGCGAGCACACTTCGCAATCGTCTTATTGCGGCGGCAGTTTTCGCCGTCGTTCTTGCTTCGGCGCCGGTGCGGGCACACGCGGTTTCGAAGGAGATTATCCAACTGCAAACGCAGGTGCAGCAACTGCTGGATATGGTGCAGCGCCTCCAGTCCACACTCGACACGCGCTTTGGCGTCTTGCAGAACCTGGCGCAACAAACCGCGGACCAAGCCAAGCAGATGAGCACGGCCGTCAACGACCTGCAGCAAAAAATCAATGCTCAAAACGATGCCGTCAGCGGCAAAGTCGACACGGTCAGTGGCCAGGTCCAGTCGCTCAACGATTCGGTGGATGAGTTGAAGTCGCGCGTTGCCAAGCTGGATAAGACGGTTCAGGATTTGCAGGCACAGTTGCAGAATGTCCAGAATCCGGCGCAACCCGGCGCAATGCCGAATGGCGCACCGGCTGGCGGAAGCGCATTACCGGGTGGGGGCCAGGCACCGGGCGCAATGGTGCCCGGTGCTCCGGCCACAAGCCAGACACCGCCGCTGCAGGAAACCTACCAGAGCGGTTTGCGCGACTACAACGCCGGCAGGTATCCGCTGGCGGCCGGAGAGTTCCAGGACGTCCTGCATTACTATCCGCTCGACGATCTGGCCGGAGCGGCGCAGTTTTATCTGGGCGAGATTGCCTACCAGCAGAAGCACTACGAAGAAGCCGTAAATGCTTACAGCCTGGTGCTGGAGGGCTTCAGCGGTAACGCCAAGGCACCGGCCGCGCAACTGCACAAGGGGCTCGCCCTGCTGGCAATGAACAAGCGCGACGCGGGCATTCACGAGCTGCGGCTGCTCATCCAGCGGCATCCACGGACGCCTGAAGCCTCCAGCGCGCGCACCAAGCTGAACAGCATGGGCGTTAAGGTAGTCACTGCACGATAAGCATGAATTAATTGCCGACAGAAAAGCCCCGCCGAGCGCGGGGCTTTTCTGTTGGCAAACCAATCGGCGCCAGCCGGACTCAACCCATGGCGTGCGGATCGTTGGCGCCAAGCATCACGCTCTTGTGATGGCGCACATCGGAGCCCTGGACCCAGAAGATGATATCCTCCGCGATATTCGTCGCGTGGTCGGCCACGCGCTCAAGGCTGCGGCTGATCATCAGCGCATTCAGAGCCTGGGGAGCGAGATGGCTCTCCTCTTCCATGACCTTGGTAAGCGCCTTGTAGGCGGCGCGATTCATGGCATCGACGGCATCGTCCATCGAAAGTACTCCGCGCGCCAGCTCCGCATCCGCTTCAATGAACGCCTGCAGGCTCTTGCGCACCATTTCAGAGGCCAGCGCGGCCATCCGCGGAATATCGACAGGCAAATCGACCGCGGCCATCTTATCCATGTGGCGCACGCGATCACTGATGCTTTTGGCAGCGTCGCCAACGCGCTCCAGGTCAGCGTTAATCTTGATCACGCTGAGAATGAAACGCAGGTCGATGGCCATGGGCTGCTCCATCGCAAGCAAGTCGAGAGCGGCCTGGTCAATGTCGCGCTCCAGGCGGTTGATGGCCAACTCACTGCGGCTCACAAGGTCGCAGATGGACAGATCGCGAACCCGGTAGGCCTCGATGGCGCGCTGAATCGCCTGCTCGGCGAGCCCCGCCATTACCAGCAGGTTCTCCTTCAGGTCGTCCAGACTCTGTTGAAAGCGTATGCGTGTCATCCGAACCTGCCGGTAATGTAATCTTCAGTGCGCTTGTCGCTGGGGTTGGTAAAGATCTTGTGGGTGGAGTCGAACTCGACCATGCGCCCATTGAGGAAGAATCCCGTCTTCTCGGCCACGCGGGCAGCCTGCTGCATGTTGTGCGTCACAATCACAATAGTGTACTGCGATTTGAGCTGGAAGATCAGGTCCTCGATCTTCGATGTGGAAACAGGGTCAAGTGCGGAAGCCGGCTCGTCCATCAGCAGCACTTCAGGATCGACAGCCAGTGCGCGCGCAATGCATAGCCGCTGCTGCTGCCCGCCCGAGAGGCTTGCGCCCGATTTCTTCTTCAGGTCGTCCTTGACCTCGTCCCACAGCGCCGAATTCTTCAGCGACCGTTCCACAATCTCATCCAGAGAGCGCCGGTTCGTATAGCCATTGAGCTTTAGCCCCGCTGCAACGTTGTCGTAGATCGACATAGTCGGAAATGGATTAGGCCGCTGAAACACCATGCCGACGCGGCGGCGAATCGTCACCGGTTTGGCGTCCTTGTAAATGTCTAGATCGCCAATCCGCACCGTGCCCGTAACCCGGCCAATGGGGTTCGTTTCATGCATACGGTTCAGGCAGCGCACAAAGGTGCTCTTGCCGCAGCCCGAAGGGCCAATCAGGGCCGTGGCATGGTTGGCCGGAATGTTCAGATTAATGTCCTGCAGCGTGTGATTGGTGCCGTACCACGCGTTCAGGTTGACGACCTCGATGCCAACGCCCACTTAGCTAGCCCCTTTCAAAACGCCGCGGCTGGTCACAAAGCGCACCAGCGAAACAGCGAGCACAATCAAGACAATCAAAACAAGCGATCCCGCCCACGCCAGCCTGTGCCAATCGTCGTAGGGTGAGAGCGCGTACACATAAATCTGCAACGGCAGCGCGGCGATGGTCCCATTCAGGCTGGTGCTCCAGAACTGGTTCCCCAGCGCCGTAAAGATCAGCGGCGCGGTCTCGCCGGCAACGCGCGCAAACGCCAGCATGCAACCTGTAATAATGCCCGGCGAAGCGGTCTTCACGGTAATCGACAGCACCGACCGCCAATTCGGCACGCCCAGCCCCAACGCCGCTTCGCGAATCACATGCGGCACCATTAGCAGCATTTCTTCGGTGGTGCGGCAGACCGTCGGAATCATCATGATCGCCAGCGCTACGCCGCCCGAGAACGCCGAGAAATGCCCCGTGAAGGGAAGAAACGGGGTCTTGTGGCTGATGAACAGCGCATAGGCCGTAAGGCCCATCACAATCGAAGGCACGCCGTTCAGCACATCGGCCGTAAAGCGAACTGCATTCGCCAATTTCGTGCCGCGCCCAAACTCCGCCAGAAAGATGCCAGCGCCAATGCCGATGGGAATGCCGATCACACTCGCGACTGCAAGCAGAATTCCGGAGCCAAGAATCGCGTTGGCCATGCCGCCGCCGGATTCACCCACCGGCTTCGGAATCTCCGTAAAGAAAGCCAGGTTCAGCGAGCTCGCTCCTTTGTAAAGCAAATACGCGAAGATAGCCACCAGCGGAGCGATCACGATCAGCGTAGCCACGATTGCCAGCGCCGTGATCAGGCTGTCAGTCAGCGTCCGCATCTGCGCTCTCAGCTTGAATTTCTCGGTCCTCAACGCAATCTCCTCACTGCGCCTGCGCAGGCGTGTCCCTGGTCACCATCCAGATCAACACCTGGGCCAGGGCATTCACGATGATGGTGACAATAAACAGCGCAAGTCCAATTTCGGTCAATGCACTCAAATGCATTTCGCCTATAGCTTCGGCATATTCATTGGCAATCACAGTTGCCATCGAGCTGCCATTGGAAAGCAGTGAGCGGTGAATCTCCGGCGTCGCGCCAATCACCATGGCGACGGCCATGGTCTCGCCCAGCGCGCGGCCCAACCCAAGGATGATGGCGCCCACAATGCCGATGCGCGCATTGCGCAACACGCCCATCCGGATCATCTCCCAGCGTGTTGCCCCCAGCGCCAGCACCGCCTCGCGCTGCGAGTGCGGCACCGCGGTCATCACCTCGCGCGTCAGCGAGGAAATGATGGGCAAAATCATGATCGCGAGAATCACCCCGGCGGAAAGATACCCCAGCCCGGTTGGGTTGTCGTCGCTAAACATGCCGGTCCAGCCCAGTGACTTAATCAGCAGCGGATTCACGTGCTCGCGGAGCAGGGGCACCAGTACGAAAACGGCCCAGAGCCCGTAGATCACGCTGGGAATGGCGGCCAGCAATTCGGTGAGAAATGCCAGCGGACTGCGCAGAACGCGCGGACACATCTCGGTCAAAAAGATCGCCAGGCCAACGGCAAGCGGAACGGCCATCAGCAGCGCCAGAAACGAAGAGACCAGCGTTCCATAAACAAACGGCCGCGCGCTGAACTGCTCGTTCACTGGATCCCAGTACAACGGCATGTTCGTGATGGGATCGGTGAAGACCTTGTAGAAGAAGGAAAGACCGAACTTGTGCCACGTAAGTTGGGAACCCTGCACCAGTTCCATCGCAATCAGCGCAACAATCGCAAAAATGCTCAGCGCGCACAGCCGCATCAACCATGCGAAGCTCTGATCCGCAATAACCGAGCTTCCGCGCGAAAGCAGGAAGCTCCGTACCTCCGAAACTTCGGCAGAGGGGGCCACGACCAGCGCCTCGCTGTCGAGGGATCCGGGTTCCGGCTGAAACTGAGCCTGAGAGATATGTATATCCGGCACGTTGGAGATCACCAAAAGTAGGCTAACCGGGAATTGTGAACGGGAGGTTACAAGTGTGCTAAATACAGTGCATAGAATGAGAAAAATCCGGGCAGGAAGGCTGTCCCTAGGGAAAAGATGACCTGCGAGGGTTCCCGTTTCCGGTAAGCTGGTTGATTGGAAAACGGAAGGCACCCATGATGCGCGCTATTTTTAGAGGAATTGCCCTTGCACTGTTCGTCCTCGCCATTCACCCCCAAACCCGGGCCCAGAACGCTGCACCGTCCGATGGGCAGCACCGTGACTGGAAGGCCTCGTGGGTCACTCATCCAACGGCGCCGCTGCGGGAGCCCCTGGTGCTGCACTTCCGGCGCGCGCTTTCGCTCGGAGCGGTTCCCTCCAGCTACCCGGTGCGCGTCAGTGCGGACAACCGCTTTGTGCTCTATGTCAACGGCCAGCGCGTGGGCGACGGGCCGGCTCGGGGCGACCTGGCCCACTGGCGCTACGAACGGTTCGACCTGGCGCCCATGCTGCACCCCGGCAAAAACCTGATCACCGCGACGGTATGGAACTGGGGCATCTTTGCCCCGATTGCGCAGGTGAGCGACCGGACAGCCTTTCTGCTGGAGAGCGAAGCAGCGGGAACGGAGTCGATCAGCACCCCCGACGGCTGGCAGGTTGAGATTGAGTCCGGCCACCGCGCGCTCGATCGCAGTTCCGTCAACCTGATAACGTATATGGCCGCTGGCCCCGGCGAGCAGATCAACGCGGCGCTCTATGACTGGAACTGGCAATCGGAATCGGACGCCAGCCCGAACTGGGTCACAGTGGCTACACCGATGCGGGACAGCATTCATGGGGGCGTAAACAGGGCCCACTCCGCCGACACGCAAGGCGACAACTTCTGGGATCTGATTCCGGATAATCTTCCGCGCATGGAATATGTGCCCACCAGCATAGGCGAAACAGTGCGCGTGGATGTTTTGAATCACGGACCTCAAGTGCCCGAAGTGCACGCATTCCCTGCCGCACCGGTGACAGTGCCTGCCGGCAGCCATATCCACATTCTGCTTGACCGCAAAACGCTGACCACCGCCTATCCCATCCTGACGGTCTCCGGCGGCAAGGGCGCCCAAATCCGCCTCACCTACTCCGAGGCCCTCTACGATAAGCAGAACCACAAGGGAGACCGCGACGACGTAAGCGACCGCGTAGCGCGTGGCCTCAATGACAGCTTCCTTCCCGACGGCGGAGAACACCGCGCCTTCGAGTCATTGTGGTGGCGGACCTGGCGCTACCTCGACCTGGACATTGAAACGGCTGGCGAACCGCTGAACCTTGAGTCTCTGCAGGCGCAATTCACCGCCTATCCATTCAAGGAGCTTGCCACTTTTCAGTCCAACGACCAGGACCTAAAAAAGATCTGGGAGATCAGTTGGCGCACAGCACGCCTCGACGCCCATGAGACCTACATGGACACGCCCTACTACGAACAGCTCCAGTACGTCGGCGACACCCGCATCCAGGCCCTCATCTCCTACGCAGTCGCGGGCGACGACCGCCTCGCGCGCCAGGCCCTCCAGGCCTTCGACGACTCGCGCTTTTCCGATGGCATCACGCGCAGCCGCTATCCCAGTTCCCTGCCGCAGACGATTCCCACCTTCTCGCTGCTCTATGTCGGCATGGTGCGCGACTACTGGATGTACCGGCCCGATCCGCAGCCCGCGCAGGCATCCATCCCTGGAACGCGCACGGTCATGGACTGGTTCGCCCGCTACGAACAGCCGGATGGATTGCTCAAGCAGCTTCCCTGGTGGAGTTTCATCGACTGGGTTCCCTCCGGAACCATTCCAACCTATGACGCCAACGGCGAGTCGTGCGTGACCACGCTCGAATACCTCGGCGCTCTCGAAGACGCCGCGGCTCTGGAAAAAGGCCTCGGCGATCCGCTGCGGGCCGCAAGCTACGAGGCACGTGCAGCGCATGTGCGCAGCGGCCTTTCCGCCAAGTGCTGGAATGCCGGGCGCGGCCTCCTGGCCGATACACCCGACCAGAAAAACTTCAGCCAGCAAGCCAACATCCTCGGTGTCCTCTACGACGTAGTCCCCAAAGACCACCAGCAGAAAGTGCTGCGTGCCATGCTCGCCGTCGAGCCGGGAACCACGCCCAACGGCGTACTAAGCGCGTCCTACTACTTCCGTTTCTACCTCTCTCGCGCGCTGGAACACACAGGCATGGCGAACGAGTACCTGAACTCAATAGATCCATGGCGCAAGCTGCTGCCGCTGCACTTCAGCACCTGGCCCGAAATCCCCGGCGACACGCGCTCGGATTCTCATGCGTGGACCTCGCACCCCATCTACGATCTGCTGACGCTGGTAGCGGGCATCGAGCCAGCCAGTCCCGGATTCGCGACTATACGCATCGCACCTCACATGGGCGCACTGCCCTCGCTGACGGCGACGTACCCGCACCCGCAAGGCGAAATCAAGGTGGAGTACACCCGCGAAGGCGCTGGCCTGAATGCAAAGATCACGCTGCCCGGCAAGCTGAGCGGCAGCTTCGTATTCAACGGAAAAATCTGGCCACTCAAAGCTGGAGAGAATTCAATCAAGGCGCGTTAGGATGAATCGGCACGCTAACTTGAACCCAGGCCGCATCCACAATGATGCGGCCTGGATTGGACGTCAGTCCCGATCAAAAGAAAATCGATGTAGTTAAGGCCAAGCAGCCGTTTACCCATACGAGGAAAACGTGTTAAAACTCAAACATGGCAAAGAGTAAAGAGCCGGAACCCTCGGGACATGTCAACCTGAGGATGCTCTCGGAGCATCTACAGCTCTCGCAAACCACAATCTCGCTGGTTCTCAACGACTCGCCCTCTGCCAAGTCGATTCCACAGGCGACGCGCAAACGCGTAAGGGAAGCAGCGGAACGCCTCAATTACCGGCCCAACTATTTTGCGCGCTCACTGCGCCAAAGCCGTTCCATGAGCGTAGGCGTTCTGGCGCCAGACCTCAGCGAAGGCTACTTCACCCGCGTCATGAGCGGCGTGGTCGAAGAGCTGACCGCCGCCCACTACTTCTACTTCACCGCATGCCACGACTGGAAGCGCGACCTGATCGAGAAGTATCCCCGCATGTTGGTCGAGCGCGCCGTGGACGGATTTCTGCTGCTGAACACGCCTGCGGACCAGATCTCCGTACCGGTACCAGTAGTCGCGATCTCCGCCCACAGCGCGGCTGAAAACGTCACCAACATCGTTCTCGATCATCACCAGGCTGTCGAACTAGCCCTCACCCACCTCCACGCTCTCGGGCACAGGCGCATCGCATTCATGCGCGGCCCGCATGCCATTCCCGATTCCGAATTCCGCTGGAAGGCCATTCAGCAGGTGGCCGGAGAGTTAGGCCTCAAGCTCGATCCATCGCTGGTGATCCGGATCGACTCCGATGGCTGGTCGATGAAGACCGGCTACCACCCCATGGCGCCCGAAATCGGCTACAAACCGATGCAGACGCTCCTCAAAAAAACCCGCGACTTTACAGCCATCTTCTGCTTCAACGACATTGCCGCCATCGGCGCCATCCGCGCGTTAAAGGACGCCGGCATCTCGGTGCCGGGAGACGTTTCAGTGGTGGGCTTCGACGACATTCAGTCGGCGGCTTACTCGACGCCTTCGCTGACCACAGTGCACCAGCCTCTCACCCGCATGGGCAGGCGCGGCGCGCAGGTGCTGCTGGAACGGATTGCCGACCGCGAAAAGGAGTTCCCCGCCGAGATCGTAATGACGCCGGAGTTCGTAGTCCGCGAATCGACAGGCGTGGCACCGGTAAGGCCAAAGGTATAACCGAAGTCCCTCAGGAGCAGGCAGACTCGAGCCAGCGGCTGATGTAGACCTGGGCGTGGGCTTCGCCGCAATAGTGACGCGCGTGGGGCGCGTTGGCGGCTTCCTTGGTCCACTTGAAGACCGTTAGTTGCGCCTCGCTGCAGTGCACGACAAGCCAGCGCACCGGATTGACGCTTTCTTCACCGCAAATCTCACAGCGATAAATCGTGTCGATCATTGCCCGGCCTCCCGCGCCAACCTTCAAGACTATTCCCTGTTCCTTGCTTCTTCCCTACTCAAGCATCTGCAGGTCCAGCGGCTCTTCGATCAGGCAATCCATGCTGCGGAAAGCCGTCAGCGCGCGCTGCATCGCCGAAGATTTACACGGCTCCACGGTGACAACGAAAGGCAACGCGTGCTGCGGATAGCCAGGCTTTTGCACGATCGCGCGAATGTTGATTTTCTCTTTAGCCAACGCACCCGTAATCTCGGCAACAATGCCGGGCCGATCGACAACAGTGAAGCGAATGTAGTGGGGAACCTCGAATTCGGCACCGAGGCGCGCGGGGATCGAGGGAATCTCGACGCGACGCGAACCGTGGGCGAGAGCCAGCAGATCGCTGACCACGGCGACCGCCGTCGGCTGCCCGCCGGCCCCATGACCTGAGAAGACAACATCGCCACCGTAGTGGCCGGTCAGGACAACCATGTTCTCCGTGCCGCGCGACCACGCGAGAGGAGAATGCAGATCCACAAGCATCGGCCCCACTGTCGCGGCAACACGGCCTTTCACCTGCTGCGCGCGCGCCACCTGGCGAATCGTGCAGCCCAGGTCGCGTGCATAACTGAAGTCGACCGCCGACACCGAAGTGATTGCTTGCGGCACAATCTCTTCCGGATCCACAACTACGCGCAACGCCAGCCGCATCAAAATTGCGAGCTTTGACCGCGCATCGAATCCCCCCACATCTTCCGTCGGGTCGGCCTCTGCATAGCCCTTGGCCTGCGCTTCAGCCAGCACCGTTGCGTACTCCGCGCCTTCGTCCATCTTGCTCAGGATGAAGTTGCACGTGCCGTTCAGAATGCCTTCCATGCGCTCAATCCGATCGCCGGCCAGACCTTGTTCCAGGCCGGGAATCACCGGAATGCCGCCGGCCACAGCAGCGCCATACTTCAGGTGCCCGCCTTTGGCCGCGGCCAGCCGCTCCAGTTCGATGCCGTGATGAGCAATCAGCTTTTTGTTCGCGGTCACAACGCTCTTGCCGGCTTCCAAAGCACGGCGTACCCAGCCCCCTGCCGGATCGAGCCCCCCGGCCAGCTCCACAATAACGTCCACATCCGCGGCGAGTACTGCATCGGCGTCCTCGCTCCACACCACATTCGTGGGCACCCATGGAACGCGCTTGCGGGCCACGCCACGGTTGAAGATGTGCGTCAGCTCCAACCCCTGCGGCTTCGATTCAACCAGAATCCGAGCCACCGAACTGCCTACCGTTCCAAAGCCGAAGAGCGCAATGCGCAATGGGCGCCGGACGGAGGCATCCTGCGCCGGCAGAGTGGAATGCTTAAGGGACGATCCGGAACCTTGCGCTTCAGACACTTGGACTTCCTTTGTATTGAATTGACGGGATGGAAATACCGGTTGCATTGATGATAAATGACCGAGATACGTGGCGGGATAATTGACCAACAGCAATGAACCGGCAACACCAAGCCACCATCATGTGAGCTGGAGCACGGTTCGTGTACCATCAAATTCAGATGCGGCGCTGGATTTCGATCCTTCTGGTTCTGTTATTCGGGCTCTGCCCCTTGACGGGGATGCTCGAAGCCAGCGACGATTCGCGTCTGCCGCCCTGCTGCCGCCGCCACGGTTCACATCATTGCGCCATGGCAATGCGAATGGCGGCCATGACCACGTCCAGTTCAACGCCTGAACTGGCCGCGCCAATGGCCTGCCCGCGGTTCCCCGGCTTCATGGCCGGGCCCTCCACAGCTTCCCATGCACTGCTTGCATCGGCAGCGAGCCTGCCCGTTCTTTTAGTGCAGGCGCATTCGCCTGCTGCAAGCCGTGCACATGCCCGCCTCAGTCCCATCCGCACGCACGCCGGACGCGACCCTCCTGACTCCGCCTTGAGCGAAGGAGCCTCTGAATCAGTCGATGTTTTGAAAGGGCACGACTTCAGTCGTGCCGTAAATCGAGCAAAATAAACCCGGGCTTTAGCCCCCGAGAGAATGCTCGAAGTGAAACAGGACCTAATCAGAAGTTCCCTGAATCCCCGTTGAAAACCACTCGCCTGTTTTTTTGAGAGGCGACGGCCTCAGTCCATTCCCTGACTGAGCAGACCATTGTTGTGACGCGCCTGATGCCGATCGACCGCCAAGGCGTAGGGTCTGTCTTTCAACTTATGGTTTCCTGCGTTCCCGGCAAGATTGAGTTGGAGGTCCTTTCCTACATGCGAAACTTTAATTCATGTTTGGCGGCGATTTTGCTGCTGGCCACTTCCCTTCCTGCATTCGCCACCGTATTCTCGACCGTCCACGGCGTTGTCCACGATCCCCAGCACCGTCCCATCAAGGACGCGGCGGTCACGCTCCAAGCCTCCGACTCTGACTTTGTTCTCCACGCGACGACCGGCGCCGATGGTTCCTTCGAACTACCGCAAGCCCCAATCGGCGTATATCGCCTGACCGTTTCCGCACCAGGCTTTGCAACCGTGAACCAGACCTTGTCCGTAGCTTCCAGTACCAATCCCGTACTGCACATTCCACTCTCAGTTGCCGACGCAACACAATCGGTTGTCGTGCAGGCGACTGAAAGCTCCGCCGATACAGCGACGCCCTCCACGCTCATCACGCGCGCCATGATCGACCAGACCCCCGGCGCCAGCCGCACCATCGGCATGGAGATGATTACCGACTACGTGCCAGGCTCCTACATGACGCACAACATGCTGCACATGCGCGGCGGGCACCAGACCAGTTGGCTCATCGACGGAGTCGCCATTCCCAACACCAAAATCTCCTCGAACGTCGGCCCGCAAATCGATCCCAAGGACATCGACTCGCTGGAAACACAGCGCGGCAGTTACGCCGCCGATGTAGGCGACCGCACCTATGGCGTCTTCGACGTGCTGCCACGCAACGGCTTCGAGCGCAGTCGTGAAGGCGAACTGCTGGTATCGGCCGGAAACTTCTTCACCGGCGCAACCGAGCTCTCCTTCGGCGACCACACAGAAAAGACCGCCTGGTACGCCAGCCTCAACGGCTCCCGCGCCAACTACGGACTCGCCACTCCAGTTGCATCCGTCTATCATGACGCCACCAACTCGCAGAGCGCGTTCGCATCGCTGATCCGCAACCAGTCGGCAAAGAATCAATTACGCGTGAACGCCCAGTACCGCCAGGACTATTTCCAAATCCCCTACGACCCCGACCCCAATGACTGGGAGCAGGCCAGCCAATACTACGAGTCCTACGGCTTGCGCGACAGGCAAACCGAACACGACTCTTTCCTGATTGCCAACTGGACACACACGCTCTCGCCAACAGCGGAGTTTTCCGTTGCGCCCTTCTATCACTTCAATGAAGCCGACTACGATGCACCCGCCAGCGACTACCCTGTAGCAACCACCTGGCGCCAGGCGTCGAACTACGTTGGCGGCCAGGCGGACGTCCGCGCCGATGTGGGGCCGAATAACTTTTCCGGCGGCATGTACGCGTTCTACCAAACCGAGAACGACCTGTTCGGACTCATAATCAACGACCAAAGCTATGCGTCCAACAGTGTCCCCAACACCTCGGCCACAGCGAATGCCGGCTTGGCGGAGTTTCATCTTTCCGATCATTTGCGCGTGGGTCAGTACATTACCCTGCTGGGGGGAATGCGGTTTTCTATCTACCGCGCCGGATTCAATGAGAGCGCCGCCTATCCGCGCATCGGCGCAACTGTGAGAATTCCAAAGCTCAACTGGGTCCTGCGCGCGTCGTACGGGCACTTCTTCCAGCCCGCTCCGCTCGAGACCGTCTCGAACTCATTCCTCAATTACGTGACCAGTCAGCAGGGGCAGAACGCCTTTGTGCCGCTGCCTTCCGAGCGCGACGAGGAGCATCAGTTCGGCATTCAGATTCCCTACCGGGGCTGGGTCCTGGACGTGGACACATTCAAGAATCGCGTGAACAACTTCCTCGACCACGCCAACGTCGGCGAGTCGAACATCTACTTCCCCATCGCCGTCGATGGGGCTTTGGTGCGCGCCTGGGAGATGACATTGCGCTCTCCAAATCTAGCGCGACTAGGGCAGTTTCACCTCACCTACTCGAACCAGATCGCCGAGCAGCGCGGCAATATAATCGGCGGATTTGCATGCGGCGATCCCACCGACCCTGCCTGCAACAAGGGTCCCAACTACTTTGAGGTGGATCACGACCAGCGCAATACGCTGAATACGGGATTCACAGCGAACCTCCCCATGCACGCCTGGTTTGCCACCAATGTCTACTACGGGTCGGGGTTCACAAACGGCCTCGCGGGGTCGGGCCTGGGACCGTACCAGGGAGACAAGCTGCCTGTGCACACCACCTTCGACATCTCAGCAGGTCACTCACTGGGCGAGCGGTGGAAGCTTTCTGCATCGGTGCTGAACGTCACCAATCACCGCGTGCTGCTGGATAACTCAATCACCGTCGGCGGCTTCCACTGGAACGACCCACGCATCGTCTCCGCCGAACTGCGCTACCGTTTCCATTTTTGAGCACATCCACAACGGCTGTCCCAGATCCGGGGTCCCCGCGGACAGGTCTTCGTCCGTGGGGTGGAGATCCGGGGTCCCCGCGGACAGGTCTTCGTCCGTGGGGTGGAGGTCCCGCTTCTGGGACCTGGGAAAACAAGCATCTCAAAGTAGCCATCGACGAGGACTGGACCGGCCTGCGTTTCCGCCGCGCGGAGTACATCAAGCCGCGGCGGTAGCGTCCTGAATCTGAAGTTCACTAAGAAATGACTGTCATCCTGAGCGAAGATTGGCGCGCTTTTTGCGCCAATCGTAGTCGAAGGACCTGCGGTTCGGGTTCTCAACTTCTGCGAAAGCAGGCCTACTCAACCCTGAACAGCCCCGGCAGCACTTCTCCAGCTTTCCCTTGGACAACGTGCGTAAACGCATGCGCGTTCAGCGGCGGCTCTGGCCCGATGTAAACAGTGCGCGCTCCACCTTGATTCGCCCAGTGAACAAAGTTCGCGGCCGGATAGACCGAGCCGGAGGTGCCGACAACCACCATCACCGTGGCTTTTGCAATCTCTTCCTCGATGCGATCCATCTCCAGAGGAATCTCACCAAAGAAAACAATGTGCGGCCGAAGCCGTCCACCGCACGAGCAGCGCCCAACCTCGGCAAGACTCGAATAAATGGCGTGGTCTTCCACCGGAGGCTCGCCGCACTCGCGCTCGCAGCGGGCCTTGTTCAGTTCGCCGTGCATGTGGATCAACCGAACCGACCCCGCCCGTTCGTGCAGATCGTCTACGTTCTGGGTGCAGAGAAAAAATCGATCGCCGATGCCCTTCTCCAGTTCGGCAAGGGCGTAGTGCGCCGGATTCGGCTGCGCCTTTGCGCCCGCCGCCCTGCGATCCGAGTAAAACTTCCAAACCCGTTCCGGATTGCGCTCCCATGCCTCAGGCGTGCACACATCCTCGACGTTGCTTCCTGCCCACAATCCGTCCGAGGCGCGAAACGTAGGCAACCCGCTCTCGGCACTGATCCCCGCGCCGGTAAGAACAAAAACGCGGTCGGTCTGCGCAATGGAAATAGTAGTCATTTTCTTCAGCCCCTGGCTTCGATTGTCCTGTCTCTCATCTTCTTATCAACAAACCGGCTGTCATCCTGAGCGAAGATTGGCGCGCTTTTTGCGCCAATCGCAGTCGAAGGACCTGCGGTTCTGGCTCTCGACTTATGCTATGAACTTCAGGTACGGCTCACTCGCTTTCAGCTTTGCTGTGAGCGTCTGGCCTCTTGCGCAAAGCCCCAGTTCCGCACCGCCGCGAATGACCAAAAAGCTAGAAGCTAGAGGCTAGAAGCTGTCCTTCACGGTACCAGAAGAATCTTCCCCGTAGTTTTGCGCGATTCCAGGTCCGTGTGCGCCTGCCCGGCTTCTGCCAGCGGATAGATGTGCTCCGTGCGCAGTTTGAGTTCTCCGCATGCAGCCCATCCCAGCACGTCGCCCGCGCGCCACTCCAACTCTTTGCGGGTAGCAATGTAGTGCCACAATGTGGGGCGCGTAACGAACAACGACCCCTTGCCGCTGAGCTGAATCAGGTCGAACGGCGGCACCGCGCCGCTGGACCCGCCGAACAGGGCCAGCAGGCCGCGAGGCCGCAAACAGTTCAAGCTCTTCTCGAATGTCGTTTTGCCGACGGAGTCGTAAACCACATCGACTCCCTTCCCATTCGTAAGCCGTTTGACCTCGGTTTCAAAATCCTGCTCGGTATACAAAATCACTTCAGCAGCTCCGGCCTCGCGCGAGAGCTCCGCCTTGGCTGCTGTAGAAACGGTAGTGATCACACACGCGCCGATCCGCGTCGCGATCTGCGTCAGCAACAGCCCCACGCCACCGGCCCCGGCATGAACAAGCGCGGTGTCTCCAGCCTTGAGCGGAAAGGTCGAGTAGGCGAGATAGTGCGCCGTCATCCCCTGAAGCATCGCGGCAGCGGCTTTCTCGGGCGCAAGCCCGGCCGGCACCTTCACCAGTTGTGCTGCGGGCACCAGAGCATACTCGGCATAGCTGCCTATCACAGAGGTCGAGGCGACAAGTTCGCCCGCCTTGAATCCAGTGACACCGGGACCGAGTTCTTCTACAGTTCCCGCAGCCTCACTACCGGGAATGAGCGGAAATGAAGCCTTGTACTGCCCTTTGCGGAAATAAATCTCAATGAAATTGACGCCGGTAGCCTCGATGCGGATGAGCACCTGTCCGGGGCCAGGTTGGGGAATGGGCAACTCGGCCAGTTGAAGAACCTCCGGGCCGCCCGCCTCGAGAATCTGGATAGCTTTCATATCACGGTAAGAATGAACCCTCGGGGTGGTTTGGGGCAAGGGGATAAAAGCAGGGAACAGAAATCTGAAAGAACAGCCCGCCACCGGTGACGCCAGCAAACACAAACCCCGCCCAGAGGATGCCGGACGGGGCTGAAACTTTTTGCTATTCCCTGTTCCCTGCCTTTAGAAGTTGTCTTCCTTGCTCTCCGACAGAAGGCTCTGCTCGTCTGAGGACACCAGGCGCACAATGCGATCGACGGTGTAGGACGCGGGATGCTCACTTGTGTAGTAGTGGCGCACCTGCAGCTCGCCCAGCAGGCCGATGGCAACCATCTGAATGCCTGAGACAATCAGCACTGAACCGATCACAAACATGGGACCGTGGTGGTGCATCACGTCCATGCTGGGGTTGAGGATCTTCATTCCCAGCAGGATGGCCGCCATGCAACTGCCAGCCATCATGCCCAACAGCCCAAAGCTGCCAAAGAAGTGCAGTGGCCTGCTCATGTACTTGAGCAGGAAACGAATGGTCAGCAGATCGAAGAATACCCGGAAGGTGCGCCCGATGCCATAGTGGCTCTTGCCCCGTTCTCGATTGATGTTGCGAATGGGAATCTCGCAGATCGAGGCGCCATACCAGCTTGCCAGCGCGGGAATAAAGCGATGCATCTCGCCGTACAGCGGAATGTTGTGAATCACCTCGCGGCGATAGGCCTTGAAAGTCGTCCCGAAGTCGTGAATGTCGACCCCTGACAGCTTCGACATCAGCCAGTTGGCGCAGCGCGAGGGAATCCGTCGCATCACAAAGTTGTCAATGCGGTCCTTGCGCCACCCCGAAACAACGTCGTACCCCTCATCGAGCTTTTCGATGAAGGCGGGAATATCGTTGGGGTCGTGTTGCAGATCGCCATCCATGGCCAGGATGAACTCGCCGGAGGCATGGTCGAAGCCCGCCGAAAGGGCCGAAGTCTGGCCGAAGTTGCGGCGCAGTTTCACAACCAAAACGCGGCTGTCGACTGCGGCAATCTCCTCAAGCAGCTTGTAGGTGCGGTCGTTTGAGCCGTCGTCAACCAGAACCAGCTCAAAGCTGTCGTCCACCTGTTCCATAACCTGCTTCAGGCGTGCGTACAGAACGGTGACGTTTTCCTCTTCGTTGTGAAACGGCACGACGATGGAGTATTTCGCCATTATGCTCTCTTAGACGCTCGACTACAGAACGAAGACTACTTCGACTACTTTGAAACTCGTAAATGTTTTATAAAGCAGGACGCACTTTCGAGTATTGTGCTTCCGGCCGCGCAAAAGAGCAGAACCCGCGGCCCCAATTGTTAGATTACAGGTTACGCCAAAAAGCTGCTCGTTATTACCCAAAAACATCGCTCACGACCAACCGCCAACGGCGCGCTAGCGGTCCAGTTCGTCCAGCATCGCCTCCATCTCGCTGAGAGCATGGTGGTTCCCGGTTCGAGCAGCACTCGCAATGCCTGCCTTCAGACGTTCGATAGCCTCCGGTCTCCGCCCCGCATTGGCCAGCGTCTGCGCCGCCATAAAGTACCCGGCAGTATAGTCCGGATCGTTGGCCACCAGCGTTGAAAACTCTGCCAGAGCCGCCTCAGTTTCGCCGCGCCCGGCCAGTTCCATCGCCATGCCGTAGCGCGCAAAACTGTTCTTCGGGTCCAGCGCCAGAATTCCTTTTAGTCCTGCAATCTTGTCCATCTCACTCGTGTCTGGCCGTGACTCTCTCGGCAAGGCCGTGGGGGAATTTGCTTAATTGGCGGGGATTGCCGAAACTGGAACAGTACGCCCAGCCAGATTTCCTCTGGCCGCATCGCCCGCCGAAAATTCTATTGTAGCCGGGCGCGGAACAAGCCGGACGAACGGAGCCATTGCACCATGAGCAAGAATATGAGTGAGCTTGCAACCAACCCGATCGTGCGCACCGTGGCCAGCACCCAGTCGGAGATGACTGAGATCATCCTGCCCAACGACACCAATACGCTGGGCAACCTGCTCGGCGGCCGCCTGATGCACTTTATCGATCTGACCGGAGCCATGGCCGCTTACAGGCATGCGCGAACGCACGTGGTAACGGCCGCCATGGATCACATCGACTTCATCCGTCCGGTCCGCCTCGGCGATCTGCTCGTACTCAAGTCAAGCCTCAACCGCGCATTTACAAGCTCGATGGAAGTCGGCGTAAAAGTGTGGGCTGAAAACCTGCGGACCGGCGGAGTGGTGCATGTCGCCAGCGCCTATCTGGTCTTTGTTGCCATCGACGAACACGGGCGGTTGCAGAAAGTCCCGCAGTTGCTGCCCGAGACACCAGACGAAATCCGCCGCCACGCCGATGCGTTGCTCCGCCGCAACCACCGCGAGTCGGAACACGCGCGCCGCAAAGAAGAAAGCCAGGCCACCGCGGCTCTCGAAGACACCACGGACGGCAAGGGTTAAACAGACAGATACAACGCTGGAAGAAACATCACAGAAACAAGGTTTCAGGAAAAGGAGCAATCAATCACTATGGCGCATTCCTCTGCCATGCCTTCGCCGGTCGCTTTACCCGGCGTCTCGAAAATCGTCGCTATCGGTTCCGGCAAGGGCGGAGTGGGTAAAACCACCGTCGCCGTCAACCTTGCCATTGCCCTCTCAAAACTCGGGCAGCGCGTTGGTCTGATCGACGCCGACATCTACGGCCCCAACGTCCCGCTCATGATGGGCTCCACCCAGCAGCCGCGCGTCGGCACGGGCAACATGATTCAGCCCAACGACACGCACGGCATCAAGACCATCTCCATCGGCTACATCTCCCCCGGCGACAAGCCGCTCGTGATGCGCGGCCCCATGCTCCATCAGATCATCCGCCAGTTTCTCCAGCAGGTCGAATGGGGCGAACTCGACTACCTGATCGTCGATTTGCCTCCAGGCACCGGCGACGTGGTGATCTCTCTCGTCCAGACCGTGCCGCTCACCGGCGCCGTCGTCGTTTCCACTCCCAGCGACGTCAGCCTTGAAGACGCCCGCAAGGCCCTCGAAATGTTTGCCCAGGTCAACGTCGAGGTACTCGGCATCGTCGAGAACATGAGCCACTTCACCTGCCCCCACTGCCACCAAGAGATCGACATCTTCTCGCGTGGCGGAGCCGAGCGCACGGCGCGCCAATTCAACGTTCCCTTCCTGGGATCGATCGAACTCGTGCCTGCCATCCGCGAAGGAGGCGATCGTGGACTGCCGGTCGCGTTGGCCGGACCCAAAAGCCCGCAGGCAGCTGAGTTCTACGCCATCGCCGAAAAGCTGATGGAGCGCGCCGAAGAAGCCGCCGCCTCAGCCTCCGACGTGATCGAGATCAGCTAGTCGGCGAGTCCGCCTGAACACAAAGAAAGCGAGGCGTGAGCCTCGCCTTCTTTTTTTTGACCTGCCGCTTTACCGCCAATGCCCTTCCACCAGCACCCAGCCATCGTGATGGTGAACCCACTTGTGCGCCACCCAATGCGCCCCAGGATGTGGCGGACGCTCCCAACGGCCAGGAGTCCAAACGTAGCGCGCGCCGTCCCACCGGTGATAGCCGTCAATCCACACGAAGCCCCGCTCCGGTGGTGGCGTTCGCCGCTCGACAAGAAGAGCCGGCGGGCCAATTCGTACCACAATCTGCGCAAACGAAGCCGCAGGCGCCAGACAAAGGGCAAGTAATACCGCCATTGCAATCTTCTTCATGGAAAATCATCTCCTCTGAAAACTTGGTAGCGCCGGAGTCGGTCCTCTGTTCCACCGCTTGTTCATATCAACGCGCAGCCGAGAGAATAGTTGCGTGAAAATCTGAAGGCTTTGTAACAGTGCACGACGGGGTACCCTCTGGGTCACGGGCCGCAAATGCCCCAAAATGAATGAGGACTGGTAGGGGTGGGTTTCAACCCACCCATTTATCCCCTGCAAAATTCCTCCACGCCCAAAAGCCAAATCCAGCGCTATTTCCGCAGCTTGTTTAGCCCTTGAGGGAATGTCGACCTACCAAACAAACGCGTCGGCGGATTCTTAATCTCGTGCAAGCCGCGCCGGAAGCACAAACTCTATTCGGCAGTGTCCTCACCGTTTTTATCGGGAAAGATATTTCCCATGCGGCGAATCTGCGCCCCAACACCGCGCAGCTTCTCCTCGATGCGCTCGTAGCCGCGATCCATGTGATAAACGCGATCCAGAATGGATTCTCCATCGGCAACCAGCGCCGCAAGCACCAGCGAAGCCGAAGCGCGCAAGTCAGAACACATCACGGCGGCCGCGGACAGACGCGCCAGTCCGCGCACCGTCGCGGTGCTTCCATCCACCTTGATGTTCGCGCCCATGCGCACCAGCTCCTGCACATGCATGAAGCGGTTCTCGAAAATGTTTTCCCTTATCTGGCTCACGCCCTCTGCCTGCGTGGCCAGGGCCATGTATTGCGCCTGCATGTCGGTCGGGAACCCTGGATATTCCTCTGTCGAAATATCGGCTGCGCGGAGTTTATCCCCCTTGCGCACGCGCACTGTGTCGGGCCCCAGAACATCCACCTCCACGCCCGTTTCCTTCAGCTTGGCAATCACAGCGCCCAGATGCTCCGGCTTGCAGTTGGACACGATCAAATCGCCGTTCGTAATCGCACCGGCAATCAGAAAAGTACCCGCCTCAATGCGATCGGGATTGATGCGGTAGCGCGCCCCATGCAAGCTGGTCGCACCCTGCACGCGAATGGTCGACGTGCCCGCCCCTTCGATCTTTGCGCCCATAGCGGTAAGCATCGCGGCGAGATCGGTCACTTCAGGCTCGCGCGCGCAATTCTCCATCACGGTTTCGCCCTCTGCCAGAACCGCGGCCATCAGCAAATCCTCCGTGCCGGTCACCGTGATCTTGTCGAAGACCAGATGTGCGCCGTGCAGACGCTCGGCGCGCGCTTCCAGGTAGCCGTGCTCCTGGGTGATGGTGGCGCCCATCTTTTCAAGCCCCTTGATGTGCAAATCGATGGGCCTGCCGCCGATCGCGCAACCTCCCGGCATGGCAACGCGCGCCATCCCTGCGCGCGCCACCAGCGGGCCCAGCACCAGCGAACTGGCGCGCATGGTTTTCACAATCTCGTAGCGTGCCACCGGATCGGAAAGTTTGTGGCAACTGATCTTGATGCGGTCGTGCGCGCGCCCTGCGCGCTCTCCAACCTCGGCCCCCATCGAGGCGAGCAGCTTGCGCTCGGTCTCGATGTCGCGGACCTGGGGAATGTTTTCCAGCGTAACTTCGTCTTCCGTAAGGATGGCCGCGGCCATGCACGGCAGCGCTGAGTTCTTTGCGCCCGAAACGCGAATAGTGCCCACCAGCGGATTGCCGCCGCGAATCACAAATTTATCCATAACTTCCGAGGAACCCCCTGGCCTGTGGCGGGAATCAGATCTTCCAAACGCGAGCAGAATAGCCCACCGGCGCATGAGCGCTCGCAAGCTGTTGCTTCAACGCGAAAGGTGTTCTATCGCCGGCACACTTCCGACCTTTTAGTGTAAATGCGGCCGGCGGAGACTTGCCCCGGCCACTCTCGGAAGGAGATGCAAAAAACGGACTGCGATCAGTTCCCGCTCGCCCCCACAGGAACCAGGTTCAACTGCTGCGTCAGCGTGAACAGCAGCGCCGTACCCTCTTCAAGATTGGCCTGGGGATGGCTGATGAGCAGATGAGCCGTGATCACGCCGGCGCCGATCAGACCGCCAGCCAGCGCTCCAACTGGCCCGCCCACAATCGCTCCGGTTGTGACGCCCGCACCCACCGCGCCGCCGTATTCAATGCCGTCGCGCTTCAGCCGCGAGCCCGCGTTGATCGTGCCTTCGTCTCCAACACGCGCCCGAGAGCCAGGCGCGCCCGTCACCTGGGCGTAGAGATGGTAACGCGAACCGTCGGGAAGAATCACCGTCTCCGGAACCAGGTGCATCGACCCGTGTCCGCCCACGGTGCCGCTGGAAATATTCGTCACCTTGCCGTCAATCTCCGCGCCGGCAGGAATCAGAACCTGCCCGTCCTGCAAAACGTCCGAAGCAACGCGGCTTCGGAAGGCCTGGCCATTCTGGCTGTCGGTTGTAGAAAGCCTATCCAGCAGCCGCACCCGAATCGTGGTTCCCTCGCCCAGTTGTCCAGGCCCCAGCGGGGCCGGATGCACAATGTCCCCGTCAGGATCGTTCGCCACAGCGCGCTGGTTCAGCACAGGCTGCTGCGCCGGGTCGGGAGCAATCTGCACGATGCCGTCGTCGGTCCCTTCCGCAGGCGCACTCAGCGCGGAGTTTCCAGCCGCAGGTTGCTGTTCCGTCTGGTACTGCGCCGCCGAAGGCTGTGCTGCCCCACCGAAGTCCTGATGCGCAGGCGAAGGCTTTGCCACCGGGGCCGCCACAGGTGCGGGAGCCGCGGACACAGGCGTGGTAATCGTCTCGTTCGGAGGTGGATTCGAGGTCCCCTGGTAGGGGTCGGACAGGCTCGTCTGCTGGGCTACCAGCGCCGCGGCTGTCGCGGCCATCAACGCGCATACAAGAACAGTCCGGCTCATGCCAATCTCCATTCTGCGATTCTCCATCTCGATATCTCCATTTCCGGGGCTTTCCCGTGCATAAGCCCATGCACAGGCAATGCCCTTCCTGGCGAAAATCGCCCCAGCCTGTTAGACCCGGCCCGAAGCGAAGAGTTGCTTATCCCCGTGAACCTTTGGGGGACTGGGGAACAACTCACCCAAGATAAGGCTAGCGCGCCCAGACAACGGCGCCGCCGGGGGGCCACGGGCAATGTGCCTTCGAGAACACGAATCAATCAAGTTAACCCGTAAAATCAAACCACTTCCTGAAAACGTGCATCCCGTCCCGGTTCCAACCTCACTTGCTTTCCAGTTAACGTTTTCAACTGATTTGGCAGGCTGTGACCGCCGCCACACGGAGCGCATCACCCAGACTTGCTAGAATCGGTACGGTATAGCCGTTTGCCTGATCGATGGACGGAGAGGAGATCGACTGCGTGCACGAGCTTTTGAACTCGATTCAAAGCGCCGCCGGAGAAGCCCTTGCCGTCGATCGCCGTCCCAAACTCAACGACCGGCTGCAGCACCGAATTATGAGGAGCGACATGACTGAGATTATTGCCATACGTGCCCGCGAAGTTCTTGATTCACGCGGTAACCCGACCGTGGAAGCGGACGTAATTCTTGAGAGCGGCGCGATGGGTCGCGCCATTGTGCCTTCGGGCGCTTCGACCGGCGAACATGAGGCCGTGGAGCTGCGCGACGGCGATAAGACCCACTACATGGGCAAGGGCGTTCTCCAGGCCGTTGCCAACGTGGAAAGCATAATTGCCCCCGAACTGGAAGGCATGGACGCAGCCAATCAGCGCCTGATCGACCAGACCATGATTGCCCTCGACGGCACGCCCAACAAGGCCAAGCTGGGCGCCAACGCAATTCTCGCCGTTTCATTGGCCAACGCCCGCGCCGTGGCCCAGACCCTCGAGATTCCCCTCTACCGCTATCTCGGCGGCGTCAACGCTTCCGTGCTACCCACGCCCATGCTCAACGTGCTCAACGGCGGAGCACATGCCGACTCCAACGTCGACTTTCAGGAGTTCATGATTATGCCCGTCGGCGCAGAGCGCTTCTCTGAGGCGCTGCGCTGGGCCGCGGAGACCTTCCACACCCTCAAGGGCGTGCTCAAGAAGAAGGGCTACAACACGGCCGTGGGCGACGAGGGCGGCTTTGCTCCTTCGCTCAAGTCCAACGCCGAAGCCATCGAACTCATCCTCGAAGCCATCGAAGCGGCCGGCTACAAGCCCGGCGAGCAGATCGCCATCGCTCTCGATCCCGCCTCCAGCGAGTTTTATGACAAGGAAAAGAAGAAATACGTCTTCAAGAAGAGCGACAAGAGCGAATTGTCGAGCGCGGAGATGGTGAACTTCTACGACAACTGGACCCGCCAGTATCCCATCGTTTCCCTCGAGGACGGTCTGGCCGAGGATGACTGGGAAGGCTGGAAGATCCTGACCGACAAGCTGGGCAGCCGCATTCAGTTGGTCGGCGACGATATCTTCGTCACCAACGTCAAGCGCCTCCAGCGCGGCATCGAAGAGGGCGTTGGCAACTCGATCCTGATCAAGGTCAACCAGATCGGCACGCTTACCGAGACTCTGGAAACGATCGAACTGGGCCGCCGTTACGGCTACACCTCGGTCATGTCCCACCGCTCCGGCGAAACCGAAGACACCTTCATCGCCGACCTCGCCGTCGCCACCGGCGTAGGCCAGATCAAGACCGGCTCGGTCAGCCGCACCGACCGCATCGCCAAGTACAACCAGCTCCTCCGCATCGAAGAGGAAC
>CAYQOQ010000041.1:0-31408 GCA_964419175.1 uncultured Occallatibacter sp.
GCGCGCACCAGGTCGCTGGGGTTATCGAATTCGGCCAGCAGGCCGTATGTTCCTTCGCGTGGGGGCATTAGTCATCTGCCTTCGCTGTTACCTTGGGCGTAATCTTCGCGCCCGGCAACATCATGCGGATCTCGTTCATGGGAATCATGGGCAGGAAGCGCACAAACAAAAGAAACAGCGCCGTAAACAGCCCCAGCGTTCCCACGTAAGTCATGTAGTCCCACTTCGTCGCGCGGTACGTTCCCCACGACGAGGGCAAAAAGTCGCGATACAAACTCGTCACAACAATTACGAATCGCTCGAACCACATGCCCGTGTTCACAATCAATGACAGAACAAACATGAATGGAATCGAAGTGCGCAATTTGCGCGACCACAGCGTCGTCAGCGGAATCGCCAGGTTGCACGTCACCAGCACCCAGTACGACCACCCCATCGGCCCGAACATCCGGTTCCACATCATGAAGGCTTCCCAGTGCGACGCCGAGTACCACGCCATGAAAACTTCCATGCCGTACCCATACGCCACAATGAAGCCCGTCGCCAGCATCACCTTGCCCATGTTGTCGATGTGCCGCTCCGTCACCAACCCTTCCAGGTGATAGAACTTGCGCAGCGGAATCGCCAGCGTCAGTACCATCGCAAATCCTGAATAAATCGCGCCTGCCACAAAGTAAGGCGGAAAAATTGTCGTGTGCCACCCCGGCAATACCGCCACCGCGAAGTCGAAGCTGATGACCGTATGCACCGAGAGCACCAGCGGCGTAGCCAGTCCGGCCAGCAGCAGCGATGCCGTCTCATAGCGCATCCAGTGCCGCGTCGATCCGCGCCAGCCCACCGACAGAATTCCGTATATGTACTGCGCAATCTTCGAGTCCGCCCGATCCCGCAGCGTGCCGAAATCCGGAATCATGCCCAGGTACCAGAACACCACCGAAATCGTCGCATACGTCGAAACTGCGAACACATCCCACATCAGCGGCGAACGGAACTGCGGCCACACGTTCATCGTGAGGGGAAGCGGCAGCATCCAGTAAGCCACCCAGGGGCGCCCCACGTGAATCAGCGGGAACATGCCCGCGCAGACCACCGCAAAAATCGTCATCGCTTCCGCAAAGCGGTTGATCGAGTTGCGCCAGCCCTGCTTGAACAGCAGCAGAATCGCCGAGATCAGCGTCCCCGCGTGGCCGATGCCGATCCACCAGACAAAGTTGATGATCGCGAATCCCCACGCCACCGGCTGCGTGATTCCCCAGATGCCCACGCCCACCAGGAACAGCCACACCACGGCCACCATCAGAAACGTCGCCACCGCCCCGCCAATGCCGAACAGCGCAAACCAGCCCAGCGGCGTATACGGCGTCAGCACGACCTGCGAGATCTTTTCGGTGACCGACCTGAAGGTCTGGCCCTGCCCTATGACCCGGTACTCTCCCGTTGCTGGATCGACGCCGGGATCTTTGGTCTTCAGTTCGCTGGTTGCCATCGTTGCTTCAACCCTCTTAAGGAACAACCGATCAATTGCACGTTCTCAATCAAATCCGCATCCTGGATCAATGCGCGTCCCACATCGACTTCACATCCTGAGTCGATTTCAAGACTCTGAAGGGTACGGGCTTTAGCCCGTACATCCAAATCAACAAAATCGACCTGGGCTTTAGCCCCCGAGGGAATCTCCACCCAACAAAAAACTCTTCAACCCTTTGCCGGCGCATGTTCCACCGGCGCTTCTTCCAGTTCCTGGTTCGGATTAATCACCGCGGCCACATACGTCGTCCGCGGACGCGTGTTCTGATCGGCCAGCACCTGGTAACTGCGCTCATCTCCGCGCAGCTTGGCCACCTGGCTCTTCTTGTCGTTGATGTTGCCAAACGTAATCGCCGATGCCGGGCACGCCTGCTGGCAGGCCGTCACAACCTCGCCGTCGCGCACCGGACGGTTCTCCTTGTCCGCATCGATCTTGGCTGCCGAAATGCGCTGCACGCAGTAGCTGCACTTCTCCATCACGCCGCGCGACCGCACGGAAACATCCGGATTCCGCATCAGCTTCAGGCTCTCCGTTTCGAAATCGGAGTAGAGCAGGAAGTTGAACCGCCGCACCTTGTACGGGCAGTTGTTCGAGCAGTACCGAGTGCCCACGCACCGGTTGTAGACCATCGTGTTCAGGCCTTCCGGCGTGTGCACCGTCGCCCCCACCGGGCAAACCTGTTCGCAGGGCGCGTTCTCGCAGTGCTGGCACGCCATCGGCTGAAAGTGCGCGCGCGGCGAAGAGAGATCGCCCTCAAAATACGTATCGATGCGCAGCCACTGCAGATTGCGCCCGACCCTCACCTGCTGCTTGCCCACCACCGCAATATTGTTCTCGGCATAACAGCTCACGATGCACGCATTACAGCCCGTGCAACTGTTCATGTCGATCGACATGCCCCACGCATTGTCCTTGTACTCCCAGTTGGGGAACATCGTGGTGTCTATCTCGGTCTTCTCGTGCCCCTCGCCCTCGTTCGCAAATCCCGGGTTCGCTTTGAACTCTTCCAGCGTCGCATAGCGGATAATCCCGCGCGCCCCCAGCGCCTCATCGGCCTCAAGCGAGTTGTTACCCGTGCCCTGTCCGCCGAACGTAGCCGAACGGTGATCCTGGAAGTGGCTCTTGGTGATCGCCGTGCCCCACTTGCCCTCGATCTTCCGGATCGAGCCCGTCGCATAAAACGGCGCCCACGTGTTGCGAATCAGGTAAGCGTTAAAGCCCGCTCCCGAACCCACCCGTCCCGCAAACGAGCGCCCGTAGCCCAGATGCACGGTGACAGAATTATCCGGATGCCCCGGTGCAACAATCACCGGAGCCTTCACCTTGCCGTTGCCCACCGCGATCTCGACAATGTCGTCTTCTTCCAGGCCAAGCTTCGTCAGCGTTGCCCCGCTCACAATCGCCGCATTGTCCCAGCTCAAATTCGTTACAGGCTTGGGCAACTCCTGCAGCCAGCCCACATTTGCCCAGCGCCCGTCATAAATATTCGGATCGGGCCGGAAGATAATCTCCAGCGAATCCTTCGCCGTCGGTGCGGGAACAGCTCCCCTGAACGCACCACTCGCACTCACACTCGCACTCACACTCTTCTCGTAGGCCGTGCCTTCAATCCAGCCCGCGTGCAGCGCCTTCCGCCACCCCGTCTCAAAGTCGCCCTTGATCAGCGGCTGCGCCGTTGCGCGCACCGCAGCATAGGGACTCAACATCGGCTCATCCAGCAACGCCTGCAACACATCGTGCGCCGACCGCCCGCCATACAACGGCTCAATCATCGGCTGAATAATCGAGACCGTCCCGTCGTAAGCCCGCACATCCGACCACGATTCCAGATAATGCGCCGCCGGAATGTGCCAGTGTGAAATCTGTCCCGTCTCGTCCACATGCGAGCCCAGGTGCGCAACCAACTTCGCCTTGCCAAACGCATCGCCAAAGTTCAAATCGGCAGGCGCCGTATATATCGGATTGGCATTCAGAACCACCAGCCAATCCACCTTGCCCGCATTCAGGTCCACCACCAGCGCTTTAAAATCGCCAATCTGATCGCTCGGCAGCGGATTCATCGGCTCCGGCGCAACCGTCACCGTCTTGCCCACATTGCCCAGCGCGCTGTTAATCGCCAACGCCAACTGCGCCACCGACTCGTCCTGATAGAACCCCGCAATCACCGCGCTCTTGCCGGCGTTCGCCTTCAGGTCCTTCGCCAGCGCAACCAAATATTTCTTCTGTGCATCGGTCCACGCATACGCCGGCGCATTCACGCCCGCCACGCCCACAGCCTTCGCCAGCTCCGCCGTAAACGCCGGAATCTCGCTCGCCCTCAGCCCCAGCCGATGCTCGGCCTTCAGGCCCGTTGTGGTCGTCGTACTCTCTACCGCATACAGCCGGTTCAGATGGTTTGGGTCCTTGCGCCGCTTTGCGTACTCGCGGACCAGCTTGTGAAATCCGGGGAAGCTGGCGCCCGACAAAAAGTCCGCGTCCAGAGACACGATCACATCCGCATCGTCCAGCGCGTATTGAACATTCAAACCCTTTGATGCCGCGGTCCCCGCCAGCGCCGGCTCATACTGCACCAGCTTGGCCTTGGGCCACGCCGCCTGCACTGCCTTCCACTGCCGCGCCAGCGTTGGCGAAGTAATGATCGCGCTCAATATATAGATGCCGGTCCCGTCCTTGGTCCCCGCCACCTTCAGCCGCAGAGCCTGCGCAAACTCCGCCCACTCGCGGTTCTCGCCGCGATACATAACATGTTGCGACCGGTCCGGATCGTAAAGATCCAGCAGCGTCCCCTGCGTAAACGGATCGGACGAGCCCTGGTTGTACGCGTGCTCCGGATTGCCGTCCACCTTGATCGGCCGGAACTCGTCGCTCTTCACCAGCACCGGCACGCCACCCGTCGTGAACGGATGCGCCGTCGCAAAGTACATCGGCTTGCCCAGCACCAAATCTTCCGGCTGCTTCACGTAGGGATAAATCGTCTCTTCCGGCTGCTTGGTGCAACCGGCCAGCCCCGCCAGCGCCAGCGAAGCGCCCATAACTTTTAAGAACCCGCGCCGCGAAACCGGATCGATCCACTCCTGCGCCGCAGAGGGAAACTCCCGCTCCACCGCCGCCTGAAACTCCGCCGTATCGGCCAGCTCATCCACCGACCGCCAGAACTTTTTGCCCTTAACGCCCTTCAACTCCTGGCGAATCTGCACCAGCGTCATCGCACCCGCCTGAGCATTCGCTTCATCCCGGCCGGCCGCGGCTTCACTGGCCACAGAAAAACTCGTTTCGGTGAAGGGTACAGGGACGGGCGCCGCCGTAACAGGCGCAATCGTTTCGCCGAAGGGTACTGGCTTTAGCCCGTACATACCCCCACCACCAACCTGGGCTTTAGCCCCCGAGGGATGCTGTTCGGAAACTTCCTGGACCCGATCCCGGCCCTTATCCATAGCGCCTTTCCCCGTCTTGTCCACACTTCCATTCACGCCGTTTTCACTCATCGGTGGCAGACCTCGCAGCTAGCCAGATCCTTCGGCGTGCGAATCTTGTAGTGATCCACCAGAAAACGCCCCAGCTCATCCTGGCTGGTGAACTTCTGGTAAACCGGCGGCAGCGTCGCCGCAGCCACATCGCCCGCCAGCCCATGCGTACTCGCCAACGGCAAAGCCAGCGAAGCCACCTGCACCCCCGCCCCGCTCGGGTCCTTCGTCACGCAATCCACACTCTCCGCCGTCGGCACGCCCGCCTTCTCGCCGCCCACCGCGCACCACACCGGCCTGTCCGTCGCCGGCTTTTCCCACGCCATGTTGTAGACCTGGCTTGTCGGCCGCAAATTCTTCGCCGGATTCCGATGGCAGTCCAAACACCACTCCATCTGCAGCGTGTTCTGCGCATACATCAGCGGCATCTGGTCCACGCGCCCATGGCAGGTCGAGCAACCCAGCCCCTTGTTCACATGGATCGAGTGGTTGAAGAAGACATAATCCGGCAGGTCGTGCACCCGTATCCACGGAACAGACTGCCCCGTCGCCCAGCTCTGCCGCACCGGCTCCAACAGTTGCGCATTCGTCCAGATCTGCGCATGGCAGTTCATGCAGGTCTTGGTCGGCGGAATCCCCGCGTAGCTCGACTTCTCCACCGTCGTGTGACAGTACTGGCACTGCAGCCCCAGACCCTGCACATGATGTTTGTGGCTAAAGGGTACCGGCTGCTCCGCACGCTGCCCCTGCCGCGTCACCCAAGGCGAACGTTGCAGTTGATCGAGCGTAACTCCCAAGGCGATCACGATCAGCCCCGTCAGCACCAGGCTCATCCGTGCGAGCGCGTTGGAGCTGCGGTCAAATATTTGCGCCATGAATGCTTTCCCTGCTTGATTTTCGCGTTTGAATGCGCCCGCTGTGTCGGCGGTCACACAGGTTGTGTGCAAAATTCATTCTTGGATACAACTCACCCGAGAGGCGGATGACCCCGAAAATTTAATATAACAGCCCGGATGCCGCGCGCGAGAGCTTTAAAGCCCGAATTCCCAAAAAATCCTGTGTAAAACGGCCTCGTAACCCATTGATAACTAAACCTGTTGTGATAAGGATGATTGCGGGGTACAACCCACCACGCTCCTGGCGCCTTGCGTACCAGAAACTGGGATTATGCCTAACAAAATACCACGCCCAACACACGACTCGCCACTCCGCCGCAAAAACTTCCCGGTGAAAACACAGAAGCAGCGCCCCTACTCCTCGCCCGTCTCCGCATACGTCTCGGCAAACGACTCATCCGGCGAAGTCGGCGGCCACCCAACCATCACCAGAAACACATCCAGAACAAACAGCGCAATCGCAATGTCATTGCACAGATTCGCCTGCCGCCAATCCGGCCAGAACTGGTTCGCCGCCCAGAACAGAAACGCCACCGCCAGCATCCCCGCCTTCAGGAACTCCCTCCACACAGGCCGGTGCACAATCTGGTAAGCGAGGTAAGCCACAGCAATCGCCGTCAGCGAAAATGCCGCCAGCCAATCGTGCGCCCGCGCGGGAAAAAGCCTCGGCGCCGCATCCCACACCAGCAACACCCCAACGTCCGCAAGTGTCACAATTCCAAGTATTACCGGCAGAGCCCGATGGGCTCGATCAATGCGCTTCCACATACGCCATTATGCCCCGCCCCGCAAAAGGAAGTCGTAAAGACCCGCCAGCCACCACGTTCTCCACTTGCCCTACCACTCTGTCTCGTAATGAAACCTTGCCCTCAAGCATCCCCCGCCAACTTGCCAACTCGCCAAACCCGAGCAGCGGGGGCCAACTTGCCACTTTTGCCCAAACCCGCTTCCCACTGTGACACCCGCCCGCCAAGCCCCACCACCCATTGCGATAGAATTCTTAATGGAATTCATCAGCGCGTAACAGTCGACCCTAAAAAACATCTGGCAGAGCGGACCTCCTGATTCAGAACCCGGCAGGCGGCCGTTCATCCCTCCCCGTTCTGCCCCATAGTTCATCCCAGGCTCTTGAATGCCCGGAAAGGAAAGACCATGAAGTACGCCGGACTCCTCGTCATGCCAGCCGGATTCTTTCTCTCTTTGGCCGCAATTGTGCTCTTCGCCGACCCCTCACAGCGTGCCGTCTTTGTCGTCTGCGGCCTCGCTGTCGAAGCTCTCGGCCTCGTTGTCGCCGTCCGCGGAAATATGCCGGCGCGGGGAGAGAGCCGCCCATGAACACTCCCATCCTTTCCGACTCCCTCATCGCGCTTACTCTTGTGCTCCTGCTGCTGGCCCCTCTGGCCATCGCCGGCGTGGCCCTCATCAACTCCGGTCTCGGCCGCTCCCGCTCCGCCGCGCAGGCTCTGCTTGGCAACGTAGCCATCATCGCCGTCACCGCCATCGTCTTCGCCATCGTCGGCTCGGCCTTTGCCGGCTGCCTGCCCGGAGGCCCCGGCCACATCTTCCATGCCGCCGGCAAGCCCTGGAACTGGCTCGGCGCGGGCCCCTTCCTGCTTGGCGGCGTCAGCTCTGCCCCGGCCCAGTCGCAGCTCGCGCTCCTCTTTGAATTCCTCGCCGTCGCTCTCGCCGCCATGCTCCCCTGGGGCTCCGGCGCCGATCGCCTGCGCCTGATCGCCGGCTGCGCCATCGCTGCTGTCCTTGCCGCCTTCGTCTTTCCACTCTCCGCCCATTGGATCTGGGGAGGCGGCTGGCTCTCGCAGCTCGGCATCAACTTCTCGCTCGGCGCAGGCTTCCTCGACACCGGCGGCGCGGCCTCCGTCCACGTCCTCGGCGGCCTCAGCGCGCTCGCCGTCATCTGGATCGCCGGTCCCCGCCGCGGCAAATTCCCCAAGGAAGGCTTCTCGACAGCCATGCCCGGCCACAATGCCGCCTACGTCCTCTTCGGCTGTCTTATCTGTCTGGTCGGCTGGACCGCCTGGAACCTGGCCGGCGCCATCCTCTGGCTCCACGCCCCCATAGCCGCTCTGCCCCTCACCGCCATCAACACCCTGCTCTCCGCTTCCACGGCTCTCGCCGCCACCTTCGTCGTCACCCGCATCCGTTTCGGCAAGCCCGACGCCAGCCTCTGCGCCAACGGCTGGATGGCCGGCCTCGTTGCCTCCAGCGCCTCTGCCGCACTCGTCTCCCCCGCTGCTTCGCTCTTCATCGGTCTCGTCGCCGGCATCGCCACGCCCCTGCTCGTCGAACTCTTCGAGCTGGCTCTTGCCGTGGACGACCCTTCCGGAGCCGTCTCCGTCCACGCCGTCGCCGGATTGTGGGGCCTTCTCGCCGCCGGCCTCTTCGCCCCGCAGACTGGCCAGTTCGTCGCGCAAATGGTCGGCGTCGCCGCTCTGCTCGGCCTCTTTCTCCCTCTGCCTTATCTGCTCTTCTGGCTCCTCAACCGCATCGTCCCCTTCCGCGTAGAAGCGGACGGCGAACGCGTCGGCATGGACCTCCACGAACTAGGCGGCGGCGCCTATCCCGAGTTCGTCATCCACCGCGACGACTCCTACCGCTAGGCCGTATCGAAATATAGTTACCACGTAAATATTTAATGAAAAGAGAACTGTCATCCTGAACGGAGCGCGTTTGGGGCCCCGCGTTCGCTTTTTGAACGTGGGGTAAGCGGAGTAAAGGATCTGCTTCTGCCTTTCGTCCAACTTCAGGAACACACTACAGTGGGATGGAACGCGACCCCTCCCCTACTTCGCCCCAATCAACCGGATCCGCGCCGTAAACGCTCTCCCCTGAAACTCGCTGAACGTCCCATACTGCGTCGAATCCACCACATTGTTCACCACCGCCGCATTCCCGCAATCCGTCGCGTTCTCCATCACGCCGCGCAACCCAAAGTAAGCCCCGCGAAAATGAAACCGCCATTCCAGCCCCGGACTGAAATCGACGTAATCCGGAAACCGCTGCGATCCCGCCCCGCCCACCACCTGCCGATTCGCATTCACCGGCGTATACGGAAATCCCGTGTGCCAGTCCAGCAGGTACACAAAATCCCACCTCTTGTTCAGCATCGGCAGCGGCACCGGCAGCCAGCCCCACGAGATTGCCCGGTTCGGCACGTCCCAAGCCAGAGGCCCGCTCTGTTGCGCGCCCAGCAGCGTCGGCGTCGGCATATAGTCAAGCGCCGCATTGGTCCGCGCCGAGGAGCGCGTATACGACCCGAACAGCGAATACCCATTCGCAAACAGCCGCCGCGCATCCACCTCCACGGAATAGTAGTGATCCTGCCGTTGATCGGTGAGCAGATAATTCCCCGCCAGCGCCGCCGCCCCGCTCTCGTTCACATACGTGAACAGGTTCGTCGTGCGCTTCTCGATCAGGTTGGCTCCCGCAAAGATCCGCCGCGGCAACTTCTGTTCCAAGCCCAGGCTCCAGTTCCAGGCCCGCGCCTCATCGAGCGTCCCATAGTTCGCCGTAAAGCTAGTCAGTTGCGCCGCCCCCGTCGGCGTCACCCCATCCGCCGCAAAGTAAGTATCGGAGCGAACGCCCGCCAGCGCGCGCGTCAGATATTCCAGTTGCGTATGTTCGTAATAAAGCCCCACCCCGGCCGACACCTTCGTAGTGCCTTCCTTGCCCTTCGGCGAATACACCGCCGCAATCCGTGGCGAAACCAGCGGACGCCTCACAATCTCATCCCAGTCGAAACGTAACCCCGGCTCCACCAGCAGTCCCGCGCGCGGCTGCCACCTGTCCTGTATGTAAGCTCCCAGTTCCGCATTGTGCAGCACAAGCGGCGCCGTCGCTGGAAACACGCTCTGCCGCAACCGCGTTCCGTCTTCGCGCAAGTAGTTCACCGGTGCCCGCGCCACATTCTGGTTGTAGCCCACATGGTCCAAATCCAAGCCGAGCTTCAAATCATGCTGCCCCGCCCAGCGCCGCGCCGGCAGATACAGCGCCGCCGTCCCTTCCACGCGTTCCGAGTACCCCGTGCGGCTCTCGAAATAACTGCCCGCCGACCTCTCCGGCGTAATCTCGTACGGAGTGTTTCCATGCGGCTCGTAGCCATCGCGCACGCGAATCCCGCCCACGCCAACGTCCAGCAGCGCGCCGCCCGCAAAACTCACCTTGTCGCGCGCATAAGGCATCCACGAAATGGTGTCGCGCTTGGTCGTACTCACCTGCGGCGTCAGCGGCGAAATCCCGTCGTATCGCGAGTGATAGTCGTTGAACAGCAGTCCGCCCGTCACAATGTTCGCGGGCGTCACATTCGCCTGCACTTTCAGCAGGTTGCTGCCGCGGCTCACCGAGTTCGTATCCGCGTTGGCTGGCAGCTCCGCAATATAAATGTTGTCGTACTCCACCTCCATGCCGTCATAAAACCACGCCCGGTCCCGCAGCACCGGCCCTGAAAACGTAAACCGCGGCACGAACTTGTCAAAGCGAATCCCATTCAGGTTGCGGAACGATGGAATGAAGTTGGTCGCGTTGAACCGGAACTTGTTGTCGCCCATCCCTGTGTAGAGAGCGATCACCCCGCCCGTCGATCTGCCAAACTCCACCGGGTAGCGCGTCGACTTCACTTCAATCGTCCGCACCGCGTCGGGACTCATTCGCATGCCCAGCACCCCGTTCAGCGGTGAGCGAACATCGAAGCCATCGATCTCGTCCAGCGTTCCCCACGTCACCGACCCGGCCACGTGAACCTGTTCGGTCGCTTCCATCACCACGCCCGGATTCAGCGGCAGCAGATAATGAATATCCCGCGATGTCTGGTAGGGAATATTGACGATCTCCGGCGTGTTCATCGTTGTCGTTGCGGCAGTCTGCTCGGGATCGATCCCCGGAACCGAAGCAGTCACATTCACCTGCTCCTGCACAATCTGCTCGTGCGTCAGCACAATCCGTATGCTGCTCTCCGCCGGATCAGCATCATCCCGCACGTCCTCATAAAACCCGGCCTTCCCCGATCGAATCTCATAAGACCCGCGCTGCCGCAGTGCAAAACTGCAATGCCCGTCGTAACCGGTCCAAAGTTGGACCGCGTTCTGTCCCGGCTCCAGAATCGTCACCTGCGCGCCGGCAACAGGCACTCCGTTCTCGTCAACCACTGTCACGCGAACCGGATCTGCCGCTCCGTCCGCATCCGCAAGGCCCGCCGACCCACGAGCACCCTCCTGCTGCCCACCCGCACCCCCCGCACAGAAGAGCGCAAGCAAACTGGCAATAACCAGCTTTCCGCAGCAAAGATTCACCCTTGCCATCAATCGGAACTTCAGCGCTTCTTGCGGCCCCGTCACCGCGTCAGTATACCGCCGGTTGCGTGAGCCGCGGAGATGAGACAAGGATGCTGGCCTCAAGATTGCAGCTCAGATGTCGTCGCTCGCTCTGCAACCTCAGAAGTATCCTGCTCATTTATTTCGCTCTATGGAATATGGGGTCCGTTCCCTGCCGCATAGTTTGCGAACAACTTCCCCCACGTCGTGGTCGCCACCCAGCGCTCATAGATCTTCTTGTCTTTGAATGGCCAGCGGTACCAGTCGTGATAGCACTCGGAGCCGAAAACAAAAAAGTGCAAAAGAGGAGTATGAAACAGCAGATGCTGTATGCCCCTCAGTGGTCCGAACCAGCATATGTCCCCAACATGGCTGGCCATGTTGTCGCCCACGGTAAAATTCCAGTTCTCCCCTGAGATGTCGTCGCCCACGAGTTCGATCTCCTCTGGCTTCCCGACCCCAAGGCCTGCGCGATGCGCCAAATGAATGTACTTGATATCCATGGGATTGAAGCCCATCAAACGGGCAGCCACGGCGTCGATGGCGACCTGGTCGGAACTGGCCAGCAGAATATTCTTCACATGTGGCCGCATGGTGCGAGGCCCAGGGCCGTCGCCCGCCGTGGTGCCGTCCATGATCGCAAACAGTCCCGAGTGAATCTCTTTCTGGATCGCAAGCAGGTCCACGAGTGTCTCGTGGATCGTTGAATGCGTATAGTGCCGGTGCGTGGCCAGCAGCCCGCCGAACGCATTCTTCATCGCTCCCGTGGTGGTCGTATAGATGTGGCACTTGACCGTCGGCAGGTGAACTATATTCTTGCCAAAAAAGAAATCCGGAATCTGGATTCCTTCGGGAAAGACCTTGTCCAGCGTGAGCATCTTCGCCTTTGGAGTATAAGTGATCCATTTCATATCGCTGTCGCGAAAGTTATAAAGCACCGGAATATCGTATTTCTTGAATATTGGGATGTAGTGATTGAGGTCTTCCCCTTTGAAGGCGTTGGTAACGACCGTTTTATTCTGCACGCACACAAGGTCCTGAAAGCCGCTCTTTTTCAGCGTCTGAATCGTGCCTTCCAATTGCCACGGCGTTGTGTTCGCGCCCGGAAATGGATAGTGCCATGAAATGTTGTCCTTCAGGATTGTCGTCGCTCCAGACGCCAGACTATGAGGCAAACCAGCCAAGTCGCAAAGCCGCGCAACATCTTCCAACACTGTTTCTGGCCGTGTACGGACGGCGGCAACTATGGGTCGATTCGACATAGAAGAACCTCTCTTTTCTATTCCTGTTTCTTCCGAACTAGTGTCCTATCCCAGAAATTCGCAGCAAACACTGGTTGTCATCCTGAGCGAACGGGGCCCCAAGCGCTTTTCAGCTTGGAGGTGGTGAGTCGAAGGATCTGCGGTTCGGGTGTCCGATTAACATCACGAACTTCTGACTCACCACACTAGATTGCTCTCCAACATCAATGCTCGCCCCGCTATCTTCCAGGCAGGCGCTTCACTAGCGTCATGTTCCAGCCCGCCGGACTCAGCGGGATTGTGACAGCGGTTCCCGCTGGCTCGGCCTCGAACTCCGTTGCGTACTCCGCAAAATGCGCATCCCGCAGTGCCGGCTGCCGCCATTCCCGGATAATCCCAAAGCACATCACGCACAGAAGAACGATCGAGACAATCCAGGCAACGAGAATTCGGCTCTGAAGACACCAAAGAATCGACCACGCGAAAGCAAGCATCGGAAAGAACCAATAGCGGCTTTCACCAAGAAACACCAGTACCTGCCAAGTGGTGAGCCCTGGCCGCACACCAACCTTGGGCGAGATGAGCGAAGCCACCAGAAGCATGTTCGCAAACAGAATGAAAAGCCTCAGCTCCCAGGGTGACTTTAAAAAGCAGAACCCAACAACAACAGTTCCACCGGCGGCGATGGCAACAAGAACAATCGAGCCCCACAGTCCCGATTGCGCCGCCAACGAATTGCTGCCCAGCAGCGTTCCAAGATAGACCTTGCTGGCAAGCAACTTAACAAACAGCAGGGGACTCGCTCCGAGCGCTTGATGAGACCGGCCGTGGGGATCCACGATCAGCAACGCCCACACCTGAATGAGCGCTGCCACCGCAAGTGCGCCGGTCACAACCCAACGCCAACCGTCGCCGCGCCTCCACGCCAGGAACGCCGCGATCGGAAGCAGCACGATACAGAACGGTCCCGTCAAGCCGCTAAGCAATAAAATGCAGAGATCGAGAAGTTGCGCGCCCAGGCCGCGCGGCCTCGGCGCTGCAACCAAAAGAAAAGCGCTCAAAGCCAGGAACCAAAGCGCAGTAGTCATGATCGCGCCGACCTCTCCGTAGATCGGCAAGGCAAGAAACATACCTGCCAACAACGCGCGGAAGCGCAGGCTTCCCCATCCAGAAGACCGCGAGCAGAGCAGCAGGCTCACAGGCAGAGCCTGCACCGCGATCGCAAGAAGAGCAAGCACCAGCGGCGCCTTAGATAGAGGTACAAGCAATGCCAACGAGGCGCCAAGGCGAGGCAGAGTTTGATAGTAGCCTTGCCAAGTCCGCAACAGCGCCTGCCACCATCCGAAGTTATAGGCGTCCGCAAACCACACCGCCCCATCTTCATAACGGAACTGTGCGTGAAAAAACGCATCCGGCCTCCGCGAAATAATCACGGCACAGGCAACCAGAAAAACAGCGCCCTGCTGCCAGGCGCGGAGTCCGGTCCTCGGTTGTTCCTGCTCTGCCGTCGCTTTCATCGTGTGCCTGAGAAACTCTGCGCAACCTTGGAATCGTCCTGCTGCGCAGTCCTTCCTTCGTGCCTTCTACCTTTATCCGGCGCGGCACGCCGCATATACACCCACAAATAGAACACGCTCATCATAAGCAGGATCAGAGGAACCGGATGGATCAGCACAGCCGCCAGCATCTGCCCATATAACGTCGCCGTGGACGTGTGCAGTTTCCCGCTAAGAATACTCAGAATCACCAGCGGAATATCTCCCGTCGAAACAACGCCTGCGGCAGTTACCACAAGTGCAAGCCAACCGGTCAAGCCGCCCTCGGCCCACAGCATGGCACAGGCAGGAACGGTGAGCAGCAAGAGCTTCGCATCCCACGGTCGATGATAGGTCACCAGCATCGTAAGCGGCACCACCGCCGCAATTGCCAGCCAGGCTCCCTTCTGCGACAAGCGCAACCGTAGTGTGCGGATCGACCATGCCGCCAGCATAGTTCCGCATATAAGATAGGTGGCCGGATTGTAGAAGCGCGGATCGTCGCGAAAGACGCTTATAACGGACTGCAAATCGATCACCAGATCGACATCACGCGTAGCGGCAGAAACAGTCCCTGGGTCGTTCATCCCGCCATGAGATTTGATCGCCGCCATGTTGGAGCCCCAGTCCTGCATCCAATGCGGCGCAACTTGCGACACCCACAGTATCGCCGCCACTGCTAGCACGGCGGTCACAGCCAGTGTTTGCAGTGCGCGCTTCCGGTAGACTCCACCCGACAGAAGAAAATAGAGCCACACAAGACCCGAATCGTGCGGCTTGATCGCAAGACTCACAGCCATGCACAGAACGCCCGCCGTCACAAACCGCTCCTCGAGGAAACACCAAACCGCGACAACGCAAAGGCTCACAACAAGTCCAGCCGAATTGCCCCCGGCAAAAACAACTTCGCTGTTGATCAACACTATGCAAATCAGCAAAGTCGTGACACCTGGCGCATACTTCCCTCCCAGACGCCACATCAGCCAACCGGCAAGCAGAAACAGGCCAGCCAGGAGCGTCAGCCAAACAGCCTGGGCAACTCCCCATGGCAAAATCGCCAGCGGAGCAACAAATAGGAATGTGGTGGGCAGGTTGACATACAGCGTAACAACCTGCCGTTGCCGAAACGTATCCGTCGCGCGCTCTCCGCCTTCGCTCCGGTAAACACTCTCCAGTTCGCTCTCGTTGTATGGGTTTTGGTGCTGAAGCAGGCAACGTGTGCCGTAGTACAGCGCCCGGAAATCCGGAGACCCGGACGCTTTTACTGCGTAAGCCGAACCGTAGAAAATGGAGATCCCGCCGCAGGTCAGCAACAGAAAAAGACCAAGCCTGCGCCCCATCGTCATGTTCAGTCTCCCCCTTCGTCCTGGGTAGCACGAATGCAAAAAGGTTATTCGACTAACTCAACTTCAAAGACAATCGTGACTTATGCAGTCACCGGTGACGAGCGCTCCTGATCGTAGCCTTTGGCCGCCGCGGATGAGGAGGGAACGCCCCGCCGCACATAAACCCACAGATAAAACACCGCCATCGCCAGCAGCGCAAACGACCCCGGCCGCGTCGCCACCGCTTGCAACATCCGTGCAAAGATCCCCCCCGTGCCCACATGCAGCTTCTCGGTAAGGATCACAACTACCGCCAGCGGTACCTCGCCCGTCATCACGATGCCTACTGTGGAAACCAGCAAGGCAACCCAGCGAATCGCCCGCCCCTCGGCCCACACCATCGCGCAGGCGGGTATCGTCAGCAGCAGCAGCTTTGCGTCATACGGCCGATGATAGGTAATCAGCATCGTCAATGGCACAATCGCAGCCAGCGCAAACAGCGCCCGCTCCGGGGAAAATCTCGACCGGAGCGTAGTCACCCCCCACACCAGCAGCATCACCCCGCAAACCGCATAACTGATCGCGTTGTAAATGTGTGGATCGTTCCGAAAGACAGCTATGGCCGCCTGCAGATCGATCACCATTCCAGCCGTGTTTCCGGTCACGGAACTGGGCCCAGGATTATTGAGGCCGTTCGGCCCTGAGATCGTGGCCATATTGGCGCTCCAATCCGCGATCCAATTCGGCGCCACATGCGTTACCCACAGCAGCCCAGAAACACTCAGAACGACAGTAATCGCCAGGGCCTGAAGCGCGCGCTTGCGATAAACTCCGCCCACCAACAGGAAATAGAGCCACACCAGTCCAGCGTCATGAGGCTTGATGGCGAGGCTCGCCGCGAGGCAAAGTACGCCCACCGTCACAAACTGCTCGCGAAGAAAACACCAGACCGCCAGCAGGCAAAGTCCGACCACAATGCCCGCGGTATTCCCCGTTGCAAACGTAAGCTCGCTTTCAACAAGCAAAATGCAGATCAGAAATACGGTGACTCCCGGAGAATAGCTCTCCCCCAGCCGCCACATAAGGATCGCCGCCAGAAGAAAAAACCCGGTGAGAAACAGCAGCCAGATTGCCTGCGCGGCCCAAAAGGGCAACATCGCCAGCGGGGCCACAAAAAGAAATGTGGTCGGCAGGTTTACATAGAGCGTGACCGTCTGGCGGTGCTTCAGCGTCTCTGTTGGACGTTCCCCGCCGTCAGCCTTGTAAACAGACTCCAGCTCCGCCACTTTGTAAGGATTGTGATGCTCAATCAGGCAGCGCGTCCCGTAGTAGACCGCCTGAAAGTCCAGTGTGCCGCCCTGCGCACTCTGTCCTATTGCCAGTCCCCACAAGATGGAAATCCCGCCGCTCAACAGCAGCAAGAGCAGACCGATGCGCCGTGTTCTGTCCATGTTGAACTTCATTCTAGACGGTCTCGGCCACACCGCATCAAGCGCCCCATCCCGCGCATGAATGATTTCTCTCCTAAACTCGACCCCAAAACACAAGAGAGAGTACGCTTCGGCAATCTCTTTGCCCCGCGTATCTCTCCCGTTATCAATCGAACTTTCCGACGGCGCTGTTCTGCCGGTGCCGTACTCAGGCAAGCCGCTAGCTGATGGCGCTGCCCAGTTGCGAGCTGATGCTGCTGAACGCCGTGTTGATGCCGCTCGCCAGCGAACGCATGCCCGCGACTGCGCCAAAAGCGATCAGGGAAACAACCAGCGCGTACTCCACCAGATCCTGACCTTCCTCGCGGTACTTCAGTTCCTGGAACTTTACATATAGCTTCAGAAGCATGTCATTCATTGCGGCTTCCTCCTCGATGATCGATTTCCCCAGCCCCAGCTGGGAGTGTGAATGTTACCCGTTCTTGCTGGGCCAAATCTGGCAGTGCAGTCTGCGGATAAACTTGCAAAATCAAATATCAAGAGGCTGCCGTCATAAAAAGCAGCATTCAAAAACACCTTTGCGGGAAACACGCTCCTGCCCTGAGTCGGGCGGTCGTACTCTCCCGCAAAGATATCGCATTACCTGGTTGCGTTGTCAGCCCCAGTTTCCGCAGAAACTAGCTGATAGCGCTACCCAGTTGCCCGCTGACGTTGCTGAACGCAGTGCTGATGGCCTTGGACAAGTTCTTCATGCCTGCGACTGCGCCGAATGCAATCAGAGCCACAACCAAGGCGTACTCCACCATATCCTGTCCTTCTTGGCTGTCCTTCAGTACCTGGAACTTTATATACAACCTGAGAAGCACGTCGTTCATTTCGTCATCCCCTTGTTCGGCTTTCCGGTCTCAGCCAGATTACCGGCAGAATAGCGGATTCTTCCTGATGGTCCAGAGCTTATGAATCTCATGGAACCAAAGCAGACATCCGAATCCTTGGCTGTGCATCCAGGTTATTGCGTCAAAGTACTACCGTTTTGAATGCTGGTTATCGGTTTACCCTGGTAGAGGAAAGTACGTTCCGGCGTTGCACCGGATATATATCCTCCCCAAAAGGAGCTTAGGTTGCTGAACATTCATTCTGACGATGCCTGGTTCGAACTATCCGAACTAGCTGATAGCGCTGCCCAACTGCCCGCTGACGTTGCTGAATGCCGTGTTGATGCCGCTTGCCAATGCGCCCATGCCCGTGACTGCGCCAAACGCGATCAGAGCAACTACCAGGGCGTACTCTACCAAGTCCTGTCCATCCTCGCGGTTCTTCAGTTCCTGGAACTTCACATACAACTTGAGAAGCATGTTGTTCATTCCGTCATCTCCATGTTGTTCGGCTTTCCGGCCCCAGCCAGATTACCGGCAGAATATCGGATTCTTCCTGATGGTCCAGAGCTTATGAATCTCATGGAACCAAAGCAGACATCAGAATCCTCAGCTGTGCATCCAAGAACTTGCGGCAACGTACTACCGTTTGTTGAATGCTGGCTATATATTTACCCTGATGGGGGAGAGTACTTTCCGGCGTTGCGCCGGATATATATATCTCTCCCCCAAAAGGAGCTGAGGTTGTGGAATGTTCGTTCTTTCGATACCTTGTCTGAACTAGCTGATGGCGGAACCGAGCTGCGCGCTGACGTTGCTGAACGCAGTGTTGATGGCGCTGGACAGGCTCTTCATGCCGGCGACGGCACCGAACGCGATCAAAGCGACGACCAAGGCATACTCGACGAGATCCTGACCCTCTTCACGGCTGGCCAGATCCTGGAACTTCACATAGAGCTTCAGAAGCATGTTATTCATTTCGTGTCTCCGTTTTTCAGAATTCCCAGCCTCAGCCGGGGTACCCAACTTATTGCAAGTCGTGTGCCATTCTCGGTCTCCAAAGTATTTCCTTATAAATCAATAACTTACAGAATCACCCTTCCTGCCGTCCGTCCGCACGCTGTATACGCCCGTTTACACTGCCCACCCGGACAGAGTGAAGCCGTATACATTACCACCGCGTTCAGGCCTGGGAATTCAATGTGACAACAACGCATTGGACGCCGCCCGCTTCCGACCCTGCGCTGAACGTAAAATAGCCATCATGGTTAGCAGCAAGGATCTGTCCGACAGCAAACCTCACGTTGATTTTGCCGATTTTGCCATTGCAACCGTTTGCGCGCTTGCCCTTGCCTTCACCGTGATGTTTCTTTGCGTTGTGCCGTTCTCCGGCAGCATTGCCGGCTCCCGCGATTTCGTCGTCTATTGGGCCACTGCCCAGCAGCTCATCCACCACGCCAACCCCTACGATCCCGCTGCCATGGGCCAGATTGAGCGCGCCGCCGGCCTTTACTCTGGCTACGGCATCCTTTATATGCGCAATCCACCCTGGGCTCTGCCCTTCGTCTTGCCGCTTGGCCTCCTTGGCTTGCGATTCGCTGCGCTCGTCTGGTCGCTGGGCATCGTTGCCTGCCTGGTTGTTTCCGTCCACCTCTTGCGCAAGATGAACGGCAATCCCCCCAACCAGATCCACTGGCTCGGCCTCTCCTTCGGGCCCGCCATGATCTGCGCCATGATGGGCCAAACCACCCTCTTTTCGCTGCTCGGCTACGTCCTGTTTCTCTACCTCCACCGCTCGCGGCCCTTCCTCGCCGGCGCTTCCCTCTGGCTTTGCGCCCTCAAACCCCACCTCTTCCTGCCCTTTGGCGTTGTCCTGCTGGTCTGGATCGTCCTCTCCCGCAGCTACAGAATCCTCGCCGGCGCCGTGGTCACCATGGCCACCAGTTGCGCCCTCGCCTGGATCATTGACCCCTCTGCCTGGTCCGAATACTCCAGAATGATGAACGCCGCGGGATTCGGCAAGGAATACATCCCCTGCCTCGTTGTCGTCACCCGGCTTCATTTCAGCCCGCAGTCCATCTGGCTCCAGTACCTGGCGCCCATCCTCGGCTCCGTCTGGGCGCTTGCCTGGTTCTGGCCACGTCGTCACGCGTGGGATTGGGAAAAATACGGCAACCTGCTCGTACTCGTTTCGCTCGTCGCCGCCCCTTACTCCTGGGTCTACGATGGCGGACTCGCCATTCCGGCCCTCTTGCAGGCAGCCTACTCGAACCGTTCCCGCATCCTGCTGACCCTGCTCGCCATCGCCAGCCTCATGATCGAAGTGGAGTTGGTCGCTGGCGTCAAAGTCACCTCGGCCCTCTATCTCTGGACTGTCCCCGGCTGGTTCCTCTGGTATCTCCTGGCCCGCGCCTCTGCCAAATACAGCCGGAGTCCGGATTCCTCCCTCGCCGCCACTTGAGCTGGGTGCCCCAAGGTCCGGGGTCCCCAAGGACTCGGGGTCCCCGACGAGCGATCTTTGCTCGTTGGGGTGAAGGGATAGGTCTTCGTCCCTGGGGCGGAGGTCCCGCTTTTGAGAACTGGGAGATTCCATGTTCACTTGCTCTGCAAAGTCCTCTTCAACACGATGCAATTCTTACCTGCGTTACACTGACAACGCCGCCACCACGCAATACCGGCGGACGATCGGCTGGAATCGGACATGCGCCTGCTTTCTCTTCTCTTGAACCCCGCCATCATTGCCACACTGGCCCTCTTCCTCTCCGTCATCTGGATGCTCCGCGACCAGAAAGACAAGACGCGGCCGCTGCTTGTCTTTGCCCTCACGCTCAATGTCTTCTTCGGCTTCCTCCTCACCGTCTTCATGGGCCGTGAGGGCGGCCTGCTCCCCTGGAAATACGACCACATTCTCTTCGCCATGGACAGCGCTCTCGGCGTCTCGGCTGCCGTAATCGCGCGCCTCTTGCAGGGAGTCTGCCGGATTCCGCTCCTCGTCATCTATCAACTGATGGTTCCCATGATGATCTGCTGGTTTCTGGTCACGCGTTATCGCAACACCCGCGGATCGGTGGTGCTGGCTTACATCGGCGAATTGGTAGCCGGCCCTCTCTTATACGCCGTCCTGCCTGGATGCGGACCCATCTACGCCTTTGGCGCGCAGTGGCTCAATCCGCCCCTGGTCCAGGCGAACACCATCCGTCTGGCGGCCATGCCGAACGCATTCCCTTCCCTGCACATTGCAACTGCTTTTGTGTTTGTCCTTTTTGCGCCGGGCAGAGCATGGAAAGCCGTCGCCCTTGCGTTCCTGGCCGGCACCGCGCTCGCCACGCTCTCAACCGGCGAGCACTACGTCATCGACCTCGTTGCCGGTCTGGTCTTCGGCTGTTTCGCCGCATCGGTCGGCTACCGCAAATTCCGCAACGCGCTTCTCTATCTCGGAGTCGTCCTCGCCTGGTCGCTTGCCATCCGGTTCGCATCCCCATTCTTGATCGCCCACCCCGCCCTGCTGCAATCGATGGCCGCCCTCACCGTCGCCATAGCGTTCCACGCAGTGGTTACAGAGTGGCGCCCCCCCGCCGTTCCCGCCTCCGAACCCGCCACCATCCTCGCCCAATAGCAGCGCTTCCTCAGAAGCTGAACTGGCTGCAGAAAAACCCCTTCGGGCAGTAGGCCGGGACTGGTAGGTCTGGCCTTCACATGCTGCGGAAAAAACTCCCGATGATGCAACGTTGTTTTGAAAGGGCACGACTTCAGTCGTGCCGTAAGTGTCACAGAATGAACGAGGGCTTTAGCCGCTGAGGAACGTTTTTCTTCAAATTCTCCCGTAATCCCGAGTTCTTCCGCAGCCGGCTCAGCCCAGCCATTAAGCCATTCAAATCAACCGGAGCTTTAGCCCCTGCGCAATCTCTCTTCGCACCAAGGTCGGAATTCAGGCCCTTCTCCGCACCCAGCAAGCCCAGCCACTGCGCTCCTACTGCGGCTGCGCTGGTGCTTCCGCCGAACTGCGCCGAACATAAACCCACAGGTAGAAAACACCCATCGCCAGCAGGATGAGCGGGGCCGGAAAAACCTGCACAGCTATCAATATTTGCCCGGACAGCCCCGCCGTGGACATGTGCAGCCTATTAATGAGGCCAAGGAGAATCGCCCACGTAATATCTCCGTTCAACACGAAACCCGCTGTATTCAACAGGAGCGCAAGCCACCCGATCAAGCCCCCCTCGGCCCAGAGCATGGCGCAAGCCGGAACTGTGAGCAACAGAAGCTTGGTGTCAGTTTGCCGATGATAGACGGGCAGCAAGGAAAGAGCCGCAATTGCCGCAAGCCCGATCCAGGCTCTTGACGGCGAGGAGCGTGACCGCAGAGTGACAATCATCCACAGGAGCAGAAGTGGAACACATATAAGATAGGTCACCGGATTATAGAAGCGCGGATCATCCCGGAAGACGCTGATGACAGCTTGCAGGTTTACCACCATACCGAGACCATGGCCGCCCACTGAGGACGGGCCAGGATCGTTCATGCCCCCATGTGCGGAAAACGCCAGTACATTGGAATGCCATTCCTGCATCCAGCCGGGTGACACATGCCAGACCCATAGAATTCCCGGCAGGCTCACGGCAACTGTCGCCAAGAGGGTTTGAAGTGCGCGTTTGCGGTAAACTCCGCCCGCCAATAAAAAATAAAGCCAGACTAGACCTGCATTCTGCGGCTTGACGGCAAGGCTGATCGCCAGGCACAAGATGCCAGCCAGAATGAAACGCCCGCGAAGAAAGCACCAGACGGCCACCACGCATAGGCCTATCGCAATCCCGGCGATATTGCCAACGATAATAAGTACTTCGCTATTAGCTAGAAGGAAGCCAACCAGAAGCCCCGAGAGGATCGGCGCGTAATCTGCACCGAGATTCCAAATCAGAAACGATGCAAATATCAGACTCGCAATAGTGAGCGCCATCCAGAGAATGTGCGCGGACCCCCACGGCAACATTGCGAAAGGGACAGTAAAAGAAAATGTGGTTGGAGGGTATACGGACTGTGTCACAACCTCATGCGCGTTGGCGCTATCCCATGGGCGAACTCCTCCTTCTGCCTGGGATATGCGCAACTCCTCATTTGCGTTGTACGGGTCACTGTGCTGAATAAGGCATCGAGCGGAATAGTAAAGTCCTCTGAAATCTATCAGAGCAACTGGCGAAGTGCTGGCCAGAACTGTGCCCAGCAGAACAAATACCACGCCCCCCAACAGCAGCAAATACAGACCATCGAGCCGTGCTTTTGTCATCGTGAGTTTCTCTGTCTTCTCCCCAGCGAACAGTTCATCAAAGGTCCAGTCCTCAAGCAAAGTCTGTCATCCTACCCGAGAAATCCACCCGGCAAATCCGCCGCCGAAAACTCCAGCACATCCCCCGCCTCGGTCTGCGTAGCGCGAATTGTACCCGCCGGCAACTCCAGCACCGAGTGCGCCGAGAAACACGCCGACAGCCGCCACGCCCCCACCGCGCTCCTTACCTTCTTCACTCTGTGTTGGCGGTCCAGATAAACCAGGTCGATCGCGAAGCGCATGAAAAACGTATGCACCGATTCGCAGGGCACAATCCAAAGCCCTTCGCCCGGCCCAAGTCCCTCGCGTCCCAGCAGTCCCTTGTTGCGTTTCGGTCCGCTGTCGGCCACTTCAAGACGCGTCGCAAGCACCGTTGACCGCGCCGGATTCCTGACCTCAAGGCGGGACTCCGGCGTCAACGCCTCGCGCCGCACAGACCGCCCCCCAAGCATCCTTGCAACCCAGTTCATCGGTTTCATGTGCTCGCCCCTGATCCCGTGTCCGGCCGTTCAGGCCCCCTCGCTATGGACCAGTCGGCGTGCCAACCGAAGGAACAGCGCCACCGCCGGAGCCTGGCGTAGCGGTCGATGCCGCGCCAAAGGTCCCCGACGCCCCTTCGATCACCAGCGGCTTCTCCGACTTCATGCTCTGAATCAACGTCTCCACAGGTATGGTTGCCGGCGCAGGTGCAAGCGTATTCGCTGCCGTCTTCGCGTCCGGTTGGTTCATCGGAATATTCGAGTTCGACGGCAGGAACTTCGTCGGATACTTCAGCTCCGGTATGGCCGCGCCCGCTTCGATCGGCGCCACGATCGTCGGCGTCACCAGGACGATCAATTCCGTATTGGTCTTGTTGGTCAGCTTCGATTGGAAAAACTTGCCCAGAATCGGAATGTCGCCAAGAAACGGAATCTTCTCAAACGTCTCCGTCTCCCGATTGTCCAGCAATCCGCCAATCACAAACGTGTCGCCATCCTTCAGTTCCACTTCCGTGTTCACCTTGCGCGTCGAGATTGCCGGCACGTTGAAACCAGAAATCTGGATCGCGTTCGAGAAATCCAGCGCACTCACTTCCGGCGCCACCTGCAACCGAATCGTTCCGCTCGGCATTATGGTCGGGATGAAGTTCAGACGGACGCCATATTCCTTGAACATGATCGACACCGCTCCCGAACCGCCGTTCGAAGTCCCCTGCACCATCGGATAAGGATATTCGCCGCCCGCCAGGAAGCTGGCCTCTTTCCCATCCATCGCCACAATGTTCGGTTGCGCCAGCACTTCCGCTATGCCCCGCGTCTCCAGCGCCTCGATCGTCGCGCCCATATTCAGTCCGGGGAAAAACGCTAACAGGTTCAGATCGCTCGAGATGGTGGCCGCGTTCCCCGAGCCTGAGAATCCGCTCGTACTCGTCCCGCTTGAACCTGAAACCGATGGCGGAGAGAACTGCCCCGTCGAGATCCCTTCCACCGTATTGCCTTTTCCAAGATTGAACAAATTGATCCCAAACGATCGCGCCTTGCTGCGGTCAATGCTCGCAAAACGAACCTTCAGAAGTATCTGCGGCTTCGGCGCCGGCACTTCCACGTTCAGAAGATTCACGACCTTCCCGGCCGTCGATGCAATCTTGGTAGCCCGGTCGGAACTCGTCAAATCCTTGACTGTCCCGCGCAGGTAAATCACTCCATTCTCTGAGGTCACCTTCAGCGGCTGACCCGGAAGCTCCGTGATCAACTCCCGCCGCACCGATTCCATGCTGCTGTCCAACGCCGCCGCGCTCGCGCGCACCGTCACGTTGAAAAACTGCCGTCCACCGCGATCGTCCCAGATAATCAGGCTCGTCTCGCCCGCGGTCTTCCCGTTCACCATGATCTCCGTCGGACTCACCGCGCTCGCCTCGGCCACCTCGCCCAGCCCGATTGCCACCCGCGTCACAGGACGCACGCAATCCACCAGTACCGTCTTGCCCACAGCTACCGTCAGCTCATTCGTCGAGTCCTGAAACGACGCCCCGCCCCCTTGAGATGACGGCGGCGTTGCCTGAGCCCGCAAGCCCTGCCCTGCGCTGAGGACAAAGCAAATTGCGCTGACACATGCGATCGATAGTACGGCCTTCGCTCTCACTGCTTTGCCTCGGGAGATTTGAATTTTTCCTGGCTCGTCTTATTGCCGTTGATGATCTCGATCGTGAACACCTTCGGCGCAGCCTTCGGCGCGCGTCTCACGCTGCTCGGCGCCGGTCCGCCCTGTTCTCCAAAGATCTGCCCCATCGAGTCGCTGGCTACCTTCGTCACCTTGGTATCCAGAGGATTCCGAAGCACCAGTTGTATCTTCATCTCACCCGAAGCAAGGCTTAATGTTTGCGCCTGTTCCGGGCTTACCAGAAGGTTCACCACCTGCACCTGCTGCGCCTTGCCCTCGGCGTCCTTTTGGATGTCCGTGCCCGCTGACAGCACCTGGATATTCTGAAGAATCGTCTTCGTCACCGTGCCTTGCGTCGGTGAATTGGACCCAGGAGGTACGCCCGATACAAGAACATCCACGCGCATCCCCGGCGTCACAAACCCAGCCACGCCCACCACCTGATCCACCTTCACGGCCAGCGCACGCATCCCCTGAGGGATGATCGACGCCAATCCCCCTCCCGATCCGGCCGGCGCAAGCCGGTTCTCCAATATCGCCTCGCCCTGATAAATCTCCGAAATCACGCCCCGCCCGATAATCGCCTCCGGCTTCAGAATCGCGCCCTTCGGAACCTGACCCTGAATCTCGGTAGTCGTCAGATTCGCCGCCGTCAGCACCGTGCCCAGCTTGATGTCCGTTGCCGCCGCAACCACTCGCGTCGTCAGCACCGGACGCGATGCAGCCATACGTCCGTTGACCATCTTGTAGACCAGCAAGGCGCAGCCGCCGGCGATCACGAAGGAGATGAGTAGAATTGTCAGCAGCTTTCGATTCATAGATATTCCTGAATAACTTTGCTTATCGGCACGAATCGCTCTTTGTCCACTGCGCCCTTCTCCGCGCCGTGAACTTGAAATCCCCCAACGCGAGCCAGGCCCGCCTCGGAAGTCGCCAATGATTCAATTCACTACAAAGGCGGTTTCAGTTTATTCCCCACCACAAGTAAACCCCCTCATGAAATCGCATGAAACGGTACTAAGGTACCAAGAGTGCTATGAGCATGCCCGTTCCGTTAAGCCATTCTGTTAGAGGCTACAATGAAAGAGACCGCTGGGAGGGGGTTCCTCTATACATGACGTCTTCCCGCACGATTACACTCTTCACCGAGAGTCGGGATTTCGGCCAGCAGTCGACCTCCTTTGTCGTTTCCTTCTTCTTCCACTGCATGGCCCTCAGCCTGCTCTCCTTCGGCTTCATCTACACACCTCACTTAGACCGCCGCGCCATCGCCGAACGTTACACCGTGCGCAACATCGACCTCGAAACCCCCGAGCAGCAAATCCGCCGTGCCGAACGCTCCAGGCTCGCCTATCCCCACCCCAAGCCGAAAACCCAGCCGCCCGCGCCCGGCGCCAAACCAGACGCCCATCCGCCCGTCCTGCGCCAGATTGCCCATGCCCACAAGGGCCCGCAGACCCTCGTGCAACCCGATCTGCCCACGCAGATCACCCTCGCCCAGGAAGTCCCAGTCCCCACCATCGTCATCTGGTCCCCGCAAACGGTCCCGGTCAAGACCATCGTTGCCCCGCAGCCGGAAAAACCCACCGCCGCCGACGTCAAGCCCGCGCCCGATCCGCCCAATCTTGAAGTCAACCTGGCCGACAACAGCATCTCGGCCACCCCCGCCGCCACGCCCAAGCTGCCCACCCCTCCCACCACTACGTCGCCTGTAGCGGTGCAGGCGCCCGATCATGTGCAACTTGCGCCCTCAACCGTCTCGCAACCCTCGGCGCAGCCCACCCCCGCGGCCGTTATGTCGCTCTCCGATCTGCGCATGGCCCAGGGCAAAGTCATTCTTCCCCCCGTCAACGAAACCGCGGACACCAACGCCCCCGGCACCCTCGCGCCCGGCCCGGCCACCGATCCCTCGGCCCTCGGAGACGGCAAACTGCCCGGCAACGGCGGAGCCGGACAAGGCTCATCCAGCCCCGCCGGTTCGAACGCCGCCAAGCCCGCCGACGCCGCCAAACTCGACAAGCCGCCCTCCCCGCCTCCTCAGGCAGCCGATGCCGGGTTGGACCAAAAGGACCAGCCCACATCCACCCGGATCACCCTGCCCAAAGACGGCCAGTTCGGCGCCGTTGTCGTCGGCGACGCCCTCCAGGATCAGTTCCCCGAGTTAGCCCACGTCTGGAGCGGCCGCCTTGCCTACACCGTCTACCTCCACGTCGGACTCGCAAAAAGCTGGATTCTCCAGTACTCCCTCCCCCGCGACGACGATGCCTCCCAGGCCGGTACCATCGCCCGTCTCGAAGCCCCCTGGCCCTACAACATCGTCCGCCCCAACCTCACCGCCGGCCTTGCCGGTGTCAACACCATCATGGTCCACGGCTTCGTCACCCAGGCCGGCCGCTTTGAAACTCTCAACGTCGTCTTCCCCCCCCAGTTCCCTCTCGCCCAGTTCGTCATCAACTCCCTCCAGCGCTGGCAATTCCGCCCCGCCTCCCAGAACGGTCAACCCGCCAAAGTCGAAGTCCTCCTCATCATCCCCCAGGAACTGGAATAACCCGAAACGCTTTGCAACAGTCGTCCGGCGACCTCGCTAAGCTGTATCGGCTTCGGCGGGTGGCACCGTCTCGGGGTTCTGCTCCTACCACATTGAGGGTGGCGGGGGGCACCGGTCTCGGGGTTCTGCTCCTACCACATTGAGGGTGCCCCCGGTCCCTCGCATTTGGGGACCGGGGAAAACTCAAAAAATCGACCGTAAAATATCAGTCCCGGAAAGTCAGCATGGCGACTGAAATCTTAAGACCCGTCCTGGGGATTCGGGTCGCGTCGCAATGGGACTCATCGGGCGTAGTCTGTGTTGGCTGAAGTTTTTGTGCTTTCCCTGGTCTCAAGATCGAGAAATGGGGGCGGGTGGCTCACCCTTTAAGTCGTCACAACACTGCGGGTGCCCCATCCTTGCGGCTTTTTTCTGCCGCAAGGGTGGGATAGCAAAACACTCAACCTAGCCGCTTTTACCTTCCCCGCCTGTTGCCGAGAATTACCCTCAATAAGCGCACTATAAACACATGGACAAATCCTTCCAGACCGACTGCGCAGCCCTTCTATTCCCTATTCCCTGTTTTCCCGCCCTACCCCTCCCCCTCTTTTCCCGTGAAACTGTGAGATCCAGAGCAAGCACCAGAAAACAAACCGCTTACACCCCCATGACCCGTTACCGTCCAGTAACGAGCGTCCGCCCCGGTTCAACCCCTTAACCAACACAAACAAAAAGGCTTGCCAGCAAAGCAAGCCCCTCCGCCAACTGCGTATTTTCGAAGATTTATGCCCGAAAAACGAGCCAAATCGCCCTCAAACCGGGGGTAAAGCCACATTCTGCGCACAGCGAAGATCGCCCCCAGCCACCGCCGGAAGCCCAAAAGCCGAGACCTAAACCCTGAGCCCCAAGCAAAAAAGCCCGCAGCTGAAAATCAGCCGCGGGCTTTTTCTGACCCCTGATCCCTGTTCCCTGCTTTTACCAAACTCCCGTAGTCAGAAACTCGTCAACCGAAACCGCAGCCTTCCGTCCCGCGCCCATCGCGAGAATCACCGTAGCGCCGCCTGTCACAATGTCGCCGCCCGCAAACACGCCGCACTTCGAGGTGCGCATCGTCTTCGGATCGGCCACAATATAGTTCCACTTATTCGTCTCCAAGTCCGGCGTCGTGCTCTGGATCAGCGGATTGGCCGTCGTGCCCACGCCGATAATCGCCACGTTGGCCGGCAAAACGAACTCCGACCCCGCAACCGGAACCGGTCTCCGCCGGCCGTCCGCATCGGGCTCGCCCAACTCCATGCGCACGCACCGAGCGCCCGTCAGCCAGCCCTTTTCGTCGCCGAGAAACTCCACCGGGTTGGTCAGCATCTTGAACTCGATGCCCTCATCTTGCGCGTGGTGAACTTCTTCGAGGCGCGCCGGCATCTCCGCCTGCGAGCGCCGATAAACCAGCGTCGCCGTCCGCGCGCCCAGCCGCCGCGCCGTCCGCACCGCGTCCATCGCCGTGTTCCCGCCGCCCACCACAATCACGTCGCGGTCGCGGCAGTCGTACACCGGCTCGTCGTACTCAGCCGAATCGTACGCGCGCATCAGGTTCACGCGCGTCAAAAATTCATTGGCCGAGTAAACCCCGTTGAAGTGCTCTCCCGGAACCCCGAGGAACACCGGCAACCCCGCGCCCGTAGCCACAAAGATCGCGTCGAAGTGCTCTTCTTCCATCAACTCGTCGACCGTCACGCTCTTGCCGACCACCACGTTGGTTTCGAACTCGACGCCCATGCGCCGCAGGTTGTCCACCTCGCCCTTCACAATCGCCTTCGGCAGCCGGAACTCCGGAATCCCGTACACCAGTACGCCGCCCAGCTCGTGCAGCGCCTCGAACACCCGCACCCGATGCCCCTTCTGGATCAGGTCGCCCGCCGCCGAAAGTCCAGCCGGCCCGCTGCCCACAATCGCCACGCTCTTGCCTGTCTTCGGCGCAATCGCCGGCAGCCCAAGCTGGCCGCTATTGCGCTCGTAGTCGGCGATAAACCGCTCCAGATTGCCGATCGCCACCGGCGCGCCCTTCTTGCCCAGCACGCAACCGCCCTCGCACTGGTTCTCCTGTGGACAAACGCGCCCGGTAATCGCCGGCAGCGCATTATCCTCGCGCATCTTCGCCGCCGCCGCCAGGTAGTCCCCCGCGTAGATCAGCGCCACCACTTCCTTGATCTTCACACCCACCGGGCACTGAACCACGCATCCCGGCTTCGCGCACTCAATGCACCGCGAGGCCTCGGTCAGCGCATCGACCACAACCAGGCCCTGATTCACCTCTGCAAAATTCCGGCTCCGCACCGCCGGATCCAGCTCCGGCATCGGTGAACGCAAAATCTTCATGCGCTCTTTCAGCGGCATCGTATTGCGCTCGTGCGTGGGAAGCGCTTCTTCCTCAGACATAGTGCTTCTCCTCCCCATTCATCGTCGCGCGCAACTGCGCCTCTTCGTTTTCCCTTGCCGCCAGCCCCGCTCTCAGCTCAGCCAGCTCCTCGTCCTTGTGTTCCTCAAACTCTTTCAGCGACTGGCACTCCTTCTCGCGATACATCGTGTTCCGCTGCATCAGCACCTCGAAGTTCACCTGCGAAGCATCGAACTCCGGCCCGTCCACGCAGGCAAACTTGCTCTTCTCGCCCAGCAAAACCCGGCACCCGCCGCACATCCCAGTCCCGTCCACCATGATCGAGTTCAGGCTTACCATCGTCTTGATTTCCAGCGGAGTCGTAATTCTAGCAACCGCCCGCATCATCGGCACCGGCCCCACGGCCAGCACAAAGTCAATCTTGCGCCCCGCGTCCAGCAGCCCATTCAGCTTCATCGTCACCAACCCCTGCTCGCCGTAGGTTCCATCGTCCGTCATCACGTAGGCTTCGTTACTCGCCTCCCGCACCTCGTCTTCAAAAACCACCATCTCCTGGCTGCGCGCGCCTTCAATAAAGATCACGTGGTTGCCCGCCTGCTTCAGCGCTTTGGCCGTAGGCAGCGCCATCGCCGTCCCCACGCTCCCCGCCAGAATCACCGCCGTCCCGTACTTCTCAATCTCCGATGGATGCCCCAGCGGCCCCACGATATCCAGAATCGAATCGCCTGCTTCCAGGCAGTTCAGCAGCTTGGTCGTCTTGCCGATCCCCTGCACAACAATCGTCACCGTGCCGGCCACGGGGTCGGAATCCTTGATGGTGAGCGGAATCCGCTCCCCCTTCTCATGCAACCGGAGAATGATGAACTGTCCGGGCCTCTGCTTGCGCGCAATCCGCGGCGCCTCAATCACAAACTGCTTGATATTGAGGCCGGCAGTGTGGGCTTCTACGATCTTGTACATGAAGGCATAGCTCCAGGTCGATCTAGTTCCCGGCGGAATCTCTCCGCGCAGGACGGGGAAGGCCGATCGCAATGACATCGAACCAAACAGGGCGCGGGCCAATGCATTGCCATCGTACATCTCCATTATTCAGGATATGCCTGCTCTGGCGTGTGATTATTATCACTAGGTGGACGCAGCCTTACGCCGGCGGAACATCCCCCCAAAGCAGAACATCCACCTGGCCGCAGTTCAAATCGCCGAATGCCGTTTGCAGGCCGCGCCCGCAACGTTTGACGAATCCGGGAAGAGCGGAGACAATAGGAGAGTTACATCCCCTGAGTGGGCCTGTGGCGCAGCTGGGAGCGCGCTTCCATGGCATGGAAGAGGTCATCGGTTCGATCCCGATCAGGTCCACCAAATAAATCAATAGCTTACGTGGAAGTCCTTCCGGTTTCTCACCT
>CAYQOQ010000042.1:0-31355 GCA_964419175.1 uncultured Occallatibacter sp.
CGCAACGTGGCCGACACGCTCATCGACACCTCCAAATTCAACGTGCACGAGTTGCGCGCCCACATCCAGGCCCGCTATGGCCACGAAGACAAGGCCAATCGTCTGCTGGTCTCGTGCCTCAGCTTTGGCTTCAAGAACGGTGTCCCGCTGGATGCGGACATGGTCTTCGATGTGCGCTTCCTGCCCAACCCCCACTTTGTCCCCGAGTTTCGCAAGAAGACCGGCCTCGACCCCAAAGTTGCGGGCTACGTCAACAGTTTTCCGCAGACCGGCGAGTTCCTCGACAAGGTCACCAAGCTGATGCTCTACCTGCTGCCGCATTACGTGAAAGAAGGCAAGAGCTACCTCACCGTGGCATTCGGCTGCACAGGCGGCCAGCACCGCAGTGTAATGATGGCTGAAGAGGTAAGCAAGCGTCTGGAGAAAGCCGGCTATCAAGTGAAGGCGCTGCACCGCGACATCGTCCGCTAGTGTCCTGTCTCCAAAGTTCATTCCATAAATGCGGCCATTCTTCTCACCCTCGAGAGCCTGTCATCCTGAACGGAGCGCGTCTGGGGCCCCGCGTTCGCTTTTTGGACGTGGGGTAAGCGGAGTGAAGGATCTGCTTTTGTCCTTACCTCCTCCCTCCGCAGAAACCAAAAATTCATGTCAACAACTTCTGACTCACCACGCTAGGCTGTATCCACATGTAGATGCCGTGTAAATACTTGATATATAAGAGGCCTGTCATTCTGAGCGAACGGGGCCCCAAACGTTTCTCAGTTTGGGGGTGGTGAGCGAAGAATCTGCTTTTGAATTCCCCCAATTTATAACACGAACTTCTAATTCACCTAGGCCTCGTTTTTGAGACCTGGAAAAGCATCGCGCTCAAGTGGCCTTGCAATCTGCGGATAAACTCGCTCGGGTGAAGGGTACGGGCTTTAGCCCGTGCATAACCCTCGCAATGTCAACACGGGCTTCAGCCCCCGAGGGAATGGTCATTCCTCTCTGCCATTCCTGGTTCTGAAATATGACCGTCTGCCGCCGCACATCAAAAACAAGCCAGAAGCGGCCCTGAAGGTGTATATTTTTTGTGCATAGTAAACGTTAACGTAAACGTAAACGAGGAGAACGGGACATGGCAGGAAAAATACACGAAATTTCAAAGCCCGCGGCAAATGAAATTCTGCTCATCACAAGTGGCGACTTGCGCTTGGCCGCCAATCAGGAGTGCTGGCCCGCGCAAAGAGACATGGAAGCGAAATTGACCGCGGCCTTCGCGCAGAAGGGATTCAAGCTGGTTCGCGCCCATGCGTACAACGAGGAAGAAAAGCACGGCTTCATCTCCTCCCAGCGCCAGGGCATGGATGTCTTCATGAATATCCATCCCGAGGCCAAGCTGGTCTTTGCCACCGCCGCCTGGCAGTACACCCATCACGTATTGCCCGGACTCCGCAGCCACAAGGGACCAATCCTGACCGTCGCCAACTGGTCCGGACAATGGCCGGGTCTCGTGGGCCTGCTCAACCTGAACGGTTCGCTCATCAAGGCCGGTCACAATTTCTCCTCGATATGGAGCAAGGACTTCACAGACGAGTTTTTCCTTAAAGGTCTCGACGAATGGCTCCGCGACGGCAAGATCACCCACGATCTCTCGCACGTGCGCGCGCTCGACAAAAGCAAGCTGCCCGCCGGCTGCGCCGCATTAGGCGCTCAGTTGGCCGCCGACCTCAAGCATCGCAAGGCCATCATGGGCATCTTCGACGAAGGCTGCATGGGCATGTACAACGCCATCATCGACGACGAACTGCTCAATTCCGCCGGCATCTTCAAGGAGCGTCTCAGCCAGTCCGCGCTGGTCGCGAAAATGCGCACTGTCTCCGATGCCGAAGCGCGCGGCGTTTACGATTGGCTGCTTGCCAAGGGATTGAAATTCGTCTTCGGCAAGGACTCCGCCACCGAGCTCACCCTCGAACAGGTTCTCGATCAGTGCAAGATGTACATCGCCGCTGTCCGCATCGCCAAGGACTTTGGCTGCGACGTGATCGGCATCCAGTATCAGCAAGGCTTGAAGGACATGGTCCCCGCGTCCGACCTGGTCGAGGGACTGCTGAACAACGCCGACCGGCCTCCCGTTTACGCCGAGGGCACGCACGACGAGCTGTTTGCCGGCGTGCCCGTGCCGCACTTCAACGAAGTGGACGAATGTGCCGGAGCCGACGCGCTCATCACCAATCGCTGCTGGAAGGCGCTCGGTCTCGATCCGGCGACCACGCTCCACGATGTCCGCTGGGGTGAGTACTACAAGGGCGAGGGCATCGATGATTTCGTCTGGCTTCTTCAGATCTCCGGCGCAGTACCGGCCAGCCACATTGCAGGCGGTTACGCGGGCGCCACAAGCGAACGGCAGCCGGCCATGTATTTCCCGCTCGGCGGCGGATCGCTGAAGGGAGTCGGCAAACCGGGCGAGATCGTCTGGAGCCGCGTTTTTGTCGAGGGCGGTGCACTGCATGCCGACCTGGGCCGGGGCGCCGTGGTGAGCCTGCCTGCCGCGGAAACCGAGCGTCGCTGGAAAGAAACCACTCCGCAGTGGCCCATCGTGCACGCCGTGTTGCAAGGCGTCAGCCAGAACCAGTTCATGGCGCGCCACCGGGCCAACCACGTAAACGTTGCCTATGCTCCGACGGCGGAGATGGCCGATCAGGCGCTGGCAACCAAGGCCGCCATGCTCGCTGATCTGGGCATCGCCGTGCATCTCTGCGGCGTAGCCCAGGCCTAGCAACCCGGCTGCCCTGCGCCTCTTACGGTTGCAGGGCAGCCACAATCTCCTCCGTCGTGCGCACCCGCCCAATGCGGGGAAAGATGCGCTCAATGGAGTTGACGTGGCATTCCGCGCTCATCCCGGTCATCGCGTCTGAGGCAAACACCAGCTCGTACCCGCGCTCATACGCGTCGCGCGCCGTGCTTTCCACGCCCGCTTCCGTGGCGATCCCGCACAGCACAATCGACCTCAATCCCCGCCGCCGCAGTTGCAGCTCGAGGTCTGTCCCGTAGAACGCGCCCCACTGGCGCTTAAAGATCACAACGTCCCCCGTCTGCTGGTCGAGTTCGGGAATCAGATCCATCCATCCAGGCGGCAGCGCCGGCATCCGCGGAGCCACATCGGTCGGTGGTCTTAGGCGGTCCGCGCCATCCGCCGATCCGCCCACATGGACCAGCACCGGCTGCGCTCCCGCCTTGCGCGCCGCAACCAGCAGGCGCACGATGTTGGCAACCACCGTTCCCGTTGGCAGTGGCGACCCAGGCAATGCCAGGATGCCCTTTTGCAGATCGATCACCACAACGGCTGTGCGTTTGGGGTCGAGCTTGATTTCAATTTCGCTCATGATTGCACGCCTCCTTCAAAGGGCAAAATTCCCATCTCGCGATAGATCGGCCGGATGACTCTCCTGATGGAAGGTAGCCGCGTAAAGAACCACGCCGCGCCCAGCACCACAACCGCCCCGTTCACAATCACGGTAAGCGGCGCGCCGACCGCACTGGCCATGGTTCCAGCCAGAAGGCTTCCAAAGGGCGCCATGCCCATGAAGGCCATGGTGTAGTAGCTCATCACCCGTCCGCGCTTGTCTTCGCTCACCAGCGTCTGGATAATCGTATTGCTCGCGGCCATGCCCTGCATCATGCCCATACCCGCCACCAACGCCATCACCATCGAAAGCCAGAACCAGCGCGACAATCCAAACCCGATCAGCCCCACTCCAAAGACCGCGGCTGCCACTGGAATCATGCGGATCAACCCGCGAACACTTTTGCGCGCGGCCAGCGAAAGCGCCGATGCCAGTGCGCCCACTCCCATCGCGCCCATCAGAAAGCCAAGCGTATGTGGCCCCCCGTGCAGCACGCGCGCCGCAAAAATCGGCATCAGCACCACAAACGGCATCCCCATCAGGCTCACAACCGCGAACAGCAACAAGATGGTGCGAATGGGCAGGAACCCCGCGACATACGTCCATCCCTCTTTCAACTCGTGCCCCATCGAGGTCGCCGGCCGCTTGGCTGGCGAAGCCGGCAGCCGCATGGCCAGCAGTGAAGCAATCACCGCCAGGTAACTGATGCCGTCCACCAGGAAGCACCAGCCCTCGCTGGTCGCCGCAATCAACATGCCGGCCAGCGACGGACCGATCAGCCGCGCCAGGTTCACCATCGACGAGTTGATCGCGATCGCGTTGCCCAGGTCGCGCCGGTCCTCCACCATCTGCACCATGAACGACTGGCGGCCAGGCATGTCGAAGCCGTTGATGATGCCCTGCGTCACGCTCAGAATCACGATCCAGGGAATGGTGATATGCCCGGAAAGCGTGAGCGCGGCCAGCGCCAGCGATTCCACCATCGAGAATGTCTGCGTCCACACCAGCACCTTGCGGCGGTCCAGCCGGTCAATCCAAACCCCGGCGAAAGGCGCAAACAGAAACGTCGGAATCTGGCCAGCAAAGCTCACCGTGCCCAGCAGCAGCGCCGATCCCGTAAGCCGGTAAACCAGCCATGAGGTGGCGATGCGCGTCATCCACGTGCCGATCAGCGAGATGCTCTGCCCGCCAAAGAACAGCCTGAAGTTTCTGTGCCGCAGTGCCCGCCACGCGTGCGAAGCGCCATCGAAGCCGCGCGGCTTTACTGCTTCCGGTTCGTGCGCAACTATACGGGTTGTCTCTTCTGAGGGGCTCAAGCGTGGGGGAGTCCTTACGTGAAGTCTTGCAGGTCTCCTATTACTTTAATTGGCAGTGCCTCGCGGCTGCAGTGCCGTTGGCACTGGCCGATGCGTCATATGCCGTCAACCGTCTGCGCGGTCCCCTCAGTTGCCCTATTGGAATTGTCCCTGGTGTCCTGAGTCCAGAATTCCGAACAAAACAAAGGCTGTCATGCAGCAAGACACAGGTTGTCATCCTTCGTTCCCCCGAGAGGCTGTCATTCTGAGCGAACGGAGCCCCAAGCGCTTTTCAGCTTGGGGGTGGTGAGCGAAGAATCCGCTTTTGTTCTTCAACGGACTTCCGACTCGCCACACCGGAGATGCGCCTCACTATATAATTCTTGCCTAATCATAAAAATAAAAGGAGCACATGCAAGCCAAGATGGGGTCGATCCGAAGAGGCAAGAAAAGCACCCGAGGCAGCATGTTGCTCGTCCTGGCCACGCTGGCGTTTTGCGGTCTGTATTCTACCGCTCAGGTCGCGCCGGCCAGCCATGTAGACACGCTCGCCGCAGGATTTCAGACGCCGCCGGACTCGGCAAAGCCCCTCGCCTACTGGTGGTGGCTCAACGGCAACACCGACAAGGCAACCATCACCAGCGACCTCGAGGCAATGCATCGCGAGGGCTACGGTGGCGCCATCCTGATGGATGCCAACGGCTCCAATCAGTACGACAATATCGACGTGGCAGAAGGGCCAATGTTTGCCAGTCCAGCCTGGCAAGCGCTGTTCCTGCACACGCTCAAGGAAGCCAAGCGCCTCAACCTGCGCATCAGCCTCACCATCCAAAGCGGATGGAATGTCGGCGGCCCCACCGTCACCGCAGAGCAGTCGGCAAAGCTGCTCACCTGGACACGCAAGGTCGTGCATGGCCCCATCACCGGCCCGCTTCAAATCGACCTGCCCCCCAGCAAAAACGGCTTCTACAAAGACATTGCGGTCATGGCCTATCCGCTCAAGCACGGAGCCCCACTCCCCGGCAATCGAAGCGCCGGCGACACCCGCAAGCCCATTCGCGATCTGAAAAAGAAGGCTGTCTTCGTCGAAGCGGGCTTCTCTGTTCCCGACTCCAAGCCCCTGCTCGCCGATTATCCCCCTGTCCCCGGCGAGGAAGATCTGGACCTGACCCGCGAAATCGACCTGACCACAAAGAAGATGTCCTACACCGGAAAACTCGAGTGGGATGTGCCGCCCGGCGACTGGGAGATCCTGCGCATTGGCTACACCAGTTCCGATGCCCGCGTCTCTACCAGCAGCGAAAAATGGCAGGGCCTTGTCATCGACTACCTCGACCGCGACGCCCTCATCAGCTACTGGAATACCAACGTCCAGCCCATGCTGACCGCGGCCAAGCCTTACCTCGGCGACTCGCTCCGCTACGTCTACACCGACAGTTGGGAGGTCGGCGGAGTCAACTGGACTGGCCGTTTCCGCCAGGCCTTCATCGCCGGCCGCGGCTACGATCCGGTGCCCTATCTGCCCGTCGTTACCGGCCGCATCGTCAACAGCCGCGATTTGAGCAACCGCTTCCTCAACGACCTGCGCCGCACCGTTGGCGACTTGGCCCTCACCGACCACTACCAAATCTTCGGCCAGCTTGCGGCGAAGAACCATCTCGGCTTTCATCCCGAGTCGGGCGGCCCGCACGGTGCCCCCGTCGACTCGTTGCGTCTGCTCGGCGCGGGCACTTTTCCCCAAACTGAGTTCTGGGCGCCTTCGCCCCATCGCGCCACGCAGCTCGACCGCTTTTTTGTGAAGGAGGCATCGAGCGCCGCGCACATCTACGGCAAGACGCTCGTAGCCGGCGAGGGACTCACCAGCATCGGACCCCAATGGGAAGAGTCGCCGGGCATGGACCTCAAGCCCACCTTCGACCAGGCCGTGTGCGCTGGCCTCAACCTGCTCGTCTGGCACACCTTCACCTCGTCGCCCGCATCCACGGGCTATCCGGGCCAGGAGTATTTTGCCGGAACCCACTTCAATCCCAAGGTCACCTGGTTCAAAGACGGCAAATCCTTCTTCGACTACATCGGCCGCGTCCAGTTCCTCATGCAGCAGGGCCTGCCCGTGTCGGATGTTCTCTATTACTACGGCGACCAGGTGCCCAACTTCGTCCAGTTCAAGGCTAGCGATCCCGCGCACGTCATGCCCGGCTACGACTACGACGTGGTCGACGAGAACATCCTCACCAAAGGCCTCACCGTCGCCAACCATCGCATCCGTCTCGCCAACGGCACAGAGTATCGCGAACTCGTCCTGCCCCCGCTCACCAACATCTCCCTGCCCGCCCTTCAATCTCTCGACCGCCTCGTCAACGCCGGAGCAACCGTCGTAGGCAGCAAGCCCACGCGCCTCACCGGCCTTCCCACCGCGCACCAGACGGATGCCGATGTCCAGAAGATCGCCGACCGTCTCTGGGCCGGATGCGGCCCCGACGGCAAAGGCGTCAGCAAAGTCGGCGCCGGAAAAATCGTTTGCGGCGCATCGCCCCGCCAGGCGCTCGAAAACGACGGCATCGCACCCGACCTCACCAGCGCCGGCCCCGCGCCCAGCGGCCAGTTCGACTTTGTCCATCGCCGCACACACGGAGAGGAAATCTACTTCGTTCGCAACACCAAACCGAGCGCCGTCGCAACAGTTTTGAGCTTCCGCGTCCGCGACCTCGCCCCCGAGTTGTGGGATGCCGAGACAGGCGCAGTCTCCCCGCTCGGCGTCTACCAGCAAACCAAAGACGGCCGCACCAACGTCCCCGCATGGTTCGATCCTTACGGCACAGTCGTCGTCGTCTTCCGCAAAGCCGCCGGCCCGCATATGGAGAAGTTGGAACGCGACGGCCAGCAAATTTTTCCAACTCTCGCCGCCGATGCCGTGCCCTTTGAAGTCGATCTGCGCAACAGCCGCATCACGCTGCGCACCGCGCAGAGCGGACGCTATGTTGCCGTCGACGCAACCGGCCACCGCCACGCCGTCACAATCGCCGAGCCAACAGAGTTGAAACTCAACAACCAGTGGACGCTAGCCTTCACCCCCGGCTGGGGCGCGCCCGCAGAAGTCCGCATGGACAAGCTAGCCTCCTGGACCGACTCCGCCGACGAAGGCGTCCGCCACTACTCCGGTACCGCAGCCTACACCACCACCTTCAATCTCCCGTCGCAGCTGCCCGAACACGCCCGCATAGTCCTCGACCTCGGCGAAGTCCGCGAGACCGCAAGAGTAACCGTAAACGGCAAAGAGATCGGCGTAGCCTGGAAGCGTCCCTTCACCATCGATATCACCACCGCCGCCAAGCCCGGCGCGAACGACCTCAAGATTCAAGTCACAAACCTATGGCCCAATCGCATCATCGGCGACCAGAGCCTCCCCGCAAACAAGCGCTTCACCCACACCAACATCACCAAGTTCACCGCCAACACGCCCTTGCTCCCCTCCGGCCTGTTGGGTCCAGTAACAGTGAGAATCGATGGGTCTGCGACGATGCAGGCGGATGCGAAGTAGGTTCGCTGTATGTATGGCAGGTGGGCAGGTGGCCCGCTCATCAACCCCGAAGAGTCACCATGAGCCTATAGAAGCTGTGCCCCGTTCATCGCGGCCTCATCGCGATGAGCGGGTCTTCGGATCATATCCGGGCCGCCAGGTGCCCCATCCTTGAATCGTCTTTTGATTTTCCTGGCGAAGGGTGGGACAGAACAACCCTCAACCCAACAGTCTTTTCTAGTCCCTACGTCCCTGGTCCCTCAGTCCCTGCCTTTGCACAGAATTACCCTTCCCAAGCGCACACTAAAAGAGTGAGAGCGCGAATCCACGCAATCTCCACCACCAAACCCATGAAAAACATCACCCTCGGCATCGACGGCGAAGCCCGCCATTCCACCACCCACGCTCCCTACCAGAGAAAGATCTGTCAGGCCTGTCTTCTGGCCAAAATGCAGGTCAATCCCACTCCCGGAACCGCCCCTCCCCCACCCCCTCTTTTCCCGTGAAACTGTGACATTCCAGCCAACAAACAGAAAATAAACCCTTTACGCCCATAAAACTCGTTACCATCTAGTCATGAGCGTTTTCCTCGATTCACGCCTTAACCAACACAAAAAAAAAGGCTTGCAAGCAAATCAAGCCCCCGCGCCAACTACGGATTTTGCAGGATTTATGCCCGAAATATGAGCCTCATCGCCCTCAAACCGCCATCAAACCACGAATCCGTGACGAGTGGCCACATCTCGCTTTTGAGATAGAAGGCGCCATCTTCTGCCGTCCAGAAACATTCAATCCGTCGTGGTGCGTCTCATGTGCGCCCGCTGCCACAAGCTCGTCCTGTAAAGTTGAAGTTGGGAATTCGCGCCAAGCGCGCTGCGTTTCCTATATGCGGGATGGGGTAGTTTTGGCGACGGACGGGGAACAAGCAAATCTGAATGATCTCTTGCAATCGGTCTTTGGCTTTCCCCGCTTCAGGGCCGGCCAGGAGGCAGTGTGCCGCGCTGCCATCGAAGGCCGCGACCTGCTCCTCGTCATGCCGACCGGGGCAGGGAAGTCGCTCTGCTACCAGTTGCCCGCCATCGCGCGCGGTGGCACGGCGCTGGTGATCTCTCCGCTGATTGCGCTCATGGAAGACCAGGCAGCGAAGCTCTCCGCGCTCGGCTTGAAGGTCGCCCGCATTCACTCCGGCCTCGATCGCAGCGTCGCGCGTCAAGCATGCGTCGATTATCTCGAGGGCACTCTTCAGTTCCTGTTCATCGCACCTGAGCGGCTGCGGGTGCCGGGCTTTCCCGAGATGCTCGCCAAGCGCAAACTGGCACTCATCGCAATCGACGAGGCGCATTGCATCTCGCAATGGGGTCACGACTTCCGCCCAGACTACCGCATGTTGGGCGAGCATCTGCCGCGGCTTCGCAGCGAGGACAATCCTGCGCCCGTGGTGGCTCTCACCGCAACCGCCACGCCCTCCGTGCAAGCCGATATTCTCGCGCAACTCGGCATGGTAAAGCCGGCCAAGTTCATTCATGGATTCCGCCGCGACAATCTCGCCATTGAAGTCGTCGAGCTGCCCGTCCCTGACCGCGCAGGCACGATTGCGAGTTTGCTGGCCGATCCTGCGCGGCGCCCTGCAATTGTGTACGCCACCTCGCGCAAACAAGCCGAAAGCCTGGCAGAAGAGCTATCGCGAAAGATTCCCGCCGCTGCCTATCACGCCGGCCTCGATGCCGCGACGCGCGAGCGCGTGCAGACTGCTTTTCAGGCAGGCAAACTCGAAGTAGTCGTCGCGACCATCGCTTTCGGAATGGGCATCGACAAAGCCGACATACGCACAGTGATTCACGCTGGTCTGCCTGCCACGCTTGAAGGCTACTACCAGGAGATCGGCCGCGCCGGCCGCGATGGCGCGCAGAGCCGCACTTACCTGATGCACAGCTATGCCGATCAGCGAACCCACGACTTTTTCCTCAATCGCGACTATCCGCCCGTCGATAACCTCAACCAGATCTTTCGTGCGCTCGGCGATGAGCCGCAACTAGTGGAAGATCTGCGCGCCGCGTCGAAACTCAGCGAAGAAGAGTTCGACAAAGCGCTCGAGAAGCTTGAAATTCACGGCGGCGCGCGCGTCGACTTTGGCGGCAGCGTGACAAAGGGCGGCACGGGCTGGAAGAAGGCCTACAACATCCAAGCGCAGTACCGCGCTGAGCAGTTTGAAAAAGTGCTGCGCTTCACCGCTTCGGCCGAGTGCCGCATGGCCGCGCTGGTGCGCCACTTTGGCGATGTTGCGGATGCGAGCCGCACATGCGGCCAGTGCGATATCTGCGATCCGGCTGGAGCGCAGTTGCGGCAGTTCCGTCACGCCACCGCATCCGAGCGCGAGATGGCGCAGCAGATCGTCGACGACCTGCGTGCTGTCGACTACAAAGCCACCGGAACCCTGCAACGAAGCATAGAAGCAGTGGGCCGGCTGAGCCGCAACGAGTTCGAAGCGCTGCTTGACGCAATGGTTCGCTCCGCGCTCGTCGAGATTGAGGAAGCCGAGTTCGAGAAAGACGGAGAAGTCATCCGTTTTCGCAAGGTGCGTCTGACGGAAGCAGGGCTGGAGGTGCGCCGGACAACTCCGCTCGCTCTGCTCATCAGTGACGGAATCGTCGAGGGCCTCGGCGGACGGGTTACGGCTCCGGCGCGCACGAAGAAGACGAAAGCTGCATCGGGAAAGATCGCGAACAAAGCCGAGTCGGTGCCGGTGCAGTTGTCGGCAGACGGCGAGGCTCTGGCCGCGCAACTGCGGGAGTGGCGCGCAACAGAAGCGAAGCGCCTCCGCGTCCCAGCCTATGTTGTGTTGCACGACCGCACGTTGACCGCGCTGGCCCATGCACGGCCCGCGAACCCGCGACAACTCCTGGAGATCGATGGAATGGGTCCGGCCAAAGTGGAAAAATTTGGCGAGGCGATTCTGGGTTTGTGCGGAAATAAGTGACCAGCCGCTATAGCATTTTCGGAATCGCCGTAAACCGAAGACATGCACTCAAGTGGCTTTTTCATCAAGAAAAATCCACCTCTCAATGCACTCAAAATGTCTACACTGATTCCGAAGATGCTCTAATCCAACGCAATAGAAAAGGCCCGGTGCGAAGTGTTTTCGTCCCGGGCCTTTCGCTTGTCTCGCAATCACTGCTGATACTTGAACGACTTGTCCGGATAAGGCGGGTGCGCCGGCACCGGCCGCGGATCCTCCTTGATCTGTTGCTTCAGCAGATCGATCGCTGCCTGGAGCTGTGCATCTTCCCCCGCAAAGCTAGCATGAGGCAGATTGTCGACCACAGTGTCAGGATCCACGCCGTGCCCTTCGATCAGCCACATGCCGTCCGGCCCGTACACGCCGGTTTCGCCGGCCGTGGCCACGCCGTTATCTGCCTGTATGTTGCCGCTCGATAGCCAGATCTCGCCGCCCCACGTACGCGTGCCGATCACTGTGCCCATGTGCAGACGCTTGAAGCCTTCGCTGAAGGCTTCGCCGTCCGAGGCGGTGTCCTGGTCGCAAAGCACGACGATATGTCCGCGGAAGGCATACTGCATATTCCAACTAGGATTGCCGACGCGCGGTTGCCAGTAGAACCAGGCCTTGCGCAGCAGGTCGCTCAGCAGCCACGAGTCAATGTTGCCTCCGCGGTTGTGGCGCACATCGATGATGAGCCCCTGACGGTTGAAGACCGGATAGTATTCGCGGGCCCACTGGTCAATATCGCTCGAACCCATGGCTTGCAGGTGTACGTAGCCGATCGAACCACCCGCAGCCGAATCCACCTGAACCCGCCGCGTGTACTCCCACTCCGCATAGCGCATGGTGGCGTCCTGTTGCTCGCTGATCGGCTTCACCAGAACGTCCTGCGCATCGCCCGTAGCGGGCTTCACGTGCAGCATCACCTGCTGGCCCGCTTTGCCGCGCAGCAACTCCCGTTCATCCGGAACGCTCAGCAAGCTCTGGCCATCGATGCTGATAATCGTTTCGCCCTCCTTCACCTGCGACTCTGGTCGCGCTAGTGGCGGGGCCAGGTTGGGCAAGTCCGGATCATGCCGATAGACGTGCTCGACCACATAGCCGCCCGCCTTTTCGTCGCGCCGCAGAACCGCACCCAGCGAGGCCGTATCGATCTGATCGGATGGCTTGCGCGTATCGCCGCCCCGTACGAAGGTGTGCAGCGCTGAGAGTTCGCTGACCATCTGCGCAATCACGTTGTTCAACTCGTCCCGGTTGGCCACTCGATCCACAAGCGGAAGATAGCGGTCGCGCATCGCTGTCCAATCCACGCCCTGCGTGTGGCGGTCGTAGAAGTAGTCGCGCTCCAGCCTCCACGCATCCAGAAACAGACCGCGATATTCCTCGCGCGGATTCGTCGAGAACGTCCAGTGCGCCAGATCGATCTTCGCCTTGCTCAGAACCTTGGCATCGGTAAGTGCGGAGCCCTTCACGTCTGAGTCGACAACGTAAAAGTCATCGTCCCTGGCCACCATCAGCTTCTTGCGGTCCGCGGAGATTTCGAAGCCCTTCACCTTGGCAAGCACCGTGTCCACTTCGGCGCCCTTGTTTGCGATGTCCAGGCATTGCAGAGCCTGCTGCTCCGGGTCGTCGCCTCGGCTCAGCCAGCACAGCCGTTTGTCAGTAGCCTGCAGCGAGTCGTAGTTACCTGCCGGAACAGGAACTTCGTCCAGCCGCGCGTCGACATCGGTAAAGTCGATCTTCACTTCGGCAGGCTTCTTCTCGTCCTTGCCCTCTTTCTTTCCGTCTTTTTTATCAGCAGTCTTGCTGTCTTTCTTTTCGGATGCGGCCTTGCTGTCTGCGCCGTCTGACTTCACATCCTTGCTCTTGTCGTCGTCCTTCTTCTCGTCGTCTTTCTTCGCAGTGTCAGGATGAAGCTCATCCGGAAGCAGAAACGGCGAACGCACTCCCGTGGTGAGCGCCAGTTCGTAAATCTTCATTGATCGGTCGAAGTGCGGCTCCGGCTGGCGTGGCCCCCACGGTGATGAGATGGTAGTCTTCAAATTTCGGTCGGAGAGAAAGTAGAGCCACTTGCCGTCCGTACTCCAGATCGCATTCCCGCTGTTGTAGCGATCTGATGTAATCGCCTCAATCTTGCCCGACTCCGCATTCAGCACCTTGACCAGCCGGAACTCATTGTCCGCTGTCTCGGAATACACCAGCCAGCGGCTGTCCGGCGACCAGCTCAGATCGTCGAAATCGCCGTTCATCGATTGCGCAATGCGCTTGTCCTGCTTGTTCTTGATGTCGTAGATCCAGAGCTGCTGGTCCTTGTCGCGATGGGCCAGCCAGTGCCCGTCGGGGGATGGAACGCCATCCCAGCGCAGCACCTTCGCATCGTGCGTCCATTGCTCCGGCGCGGATTGGCTGTTCGCCGCAAACTTCCAGAACTCCGTCTCGCCGCTCGTTGTCGATAGCGCCACAATGCTCTTGCCGTCGGGCAAAAAGCGCGCCTCGCGATACCGCACCGCCGAGTCGCCGGCCACTTTAATAATGCGTCCGCTCTTGGCGGGAAGCACAAAGATCGCGCCGCGCGCGGTAAACACTGCATTGCTGCCATCCGGCGAGAGATGCACAGAGGTCAGATAGTCGACCGGCTTCTTCACCCAGTGCTCGCGCATCTGGTCGAAGTCTGAAACCAGGGTGATGGGAATCAGTCCCTCGTGCCCATTGCTCAGGTCGAGCAGCCACAAGTCGGAGCCGGACACGTAAACAATGCGCCCTTCAAACAGAGACGCCGACTGCACGTCGAAGATGTGCTGATGGCTCTCCTGCTTCACGCCGTTGCCCTGCGCGTCCATCGAGTAGACGTTCATCACGCCGTCGCGATCGCTCAGGAAATACACCCGCCCGTTCCAGAACATCGGATGCGCGGATGTCCCCGCCCAATCTGCCGTGAGAGGAACCGCCTCGTTCTTCCCGTCGAAGCTCCAGATGTTTTCCGCCGACCCGCCCTTGTAGCGCTTCGTCTGGCTCGGCTGCGCGAACCACCGAGTAAAAAACAGCATCTTTCCGTCCGATGAGTAGACACCCTCCGCGGCCTGCGCCAGCGGAACGATCTCGCGCCCACCATGATCGTCGATCAGTGCAAGCTTGGCCCCAGGCAGCGTGGAGTAGCGCGTCGTGGTCACCAGCAGCCGTCCGTCCGGCGCCCAGCCCGCGGGCCGCGAGTCGCCGTCCCACGTGCGCCGCTCAGGCAGCCCCCCGCCAATCGGAATTGTGTAGACTTCGGCGGGCCCTTCGTAACCGGCGCGGAAGGCAACGGTCTTTCCGTCTGGCGAAATGGTGGCCTGATTCTCGGTCCCTGTGCCAGAGGTCAGCCTGTGCGCGGCGCCGCCGTGAATGTCGACTGACCAAAGATCCCCTTCCGACGTAAAGACAATCGTGTCGCCATGAAGCGCCGGGTCAGAGTAGTAGCCGCGATGAAGCGGCGCGGCGTCCGCGGCCATAAGCGATGGCGCAAACACGATGGCGGCAAACAGTGCTGTAAGAATTGCGAAGCGGCGCAAAACAGTGAAGTCGGGCATTTCAAAAACTCCAATTGGGTCGGAGATTCGGTAGTGGATTAGTTTGAAGGGTACGGGCTTCAGCCCGTACATAACTTCAGCAAGTCACAGCGGGCTTTAGCCCCTGAGGGAATGCTCTTTCAAGCTGACTCATTACCGGAGATTCTCTTGAGTGCAAAAGTCCGACCGATGGAACAACCGGACCACGGAAGGACCGGAAACACAAGCTGATCCGACTAAGAATCATAGCGCACCAAACGCCGAACCCCCAATCTGCATTGGGGGCTCGGCGTTGTTTGAGTCACTCAGCGCGCTGGTTACGCCACGCGTTCAATTACGACCGACTCCAAAACTACCGGCTTGTGCGGCTTGTCCTGGCCATTGCGGGGAACCAGAGAAATCTTGGTGACGATCTCCTGTCCTTCCACAACTTCGCCGAAGATCGTGTGGTTGCCGGTCAGCCAGGGCGTCGCCGCCACGGTGATAAAGAACTGGCAGCCGTTGGTGCCGGGGCCGCTGTTCGCCATCGCCAGCTTGCCGGCCTTGTCGAACTTGTGCGGAGCGCCCTTGGTCTCATCCTGGAAGCGGTAGCCCGGTCCGCCCATGCCCGTGCCGGTCGGGTCGCCCCCCTGGATCATGAAGTCGGGAATGACGCGGTGAAAAATGGTCCCGTCGAACAGCTTATCTGTTGACTTGGTGTGTGTCGTCGGGTGGGTCCACTCCTTGGCGCCCTCGGCCAGCTCAACAAAGTTCTTGACGGTGATGGGTGCGTCGCCCTCGAAGAGGCGGACGGTGATCTTGCCTTCGGTGGTTGTGAAGACGGCGTAGGTTCCTGTTGCGAGTGCCATGAATACTCCTTGGTTCTTTGAGAATCCCAGGTGTCAAAGTCCAGACCCTGCTGCTTCGCTTGAGAGCAGGCTCCGGGGCGCCCGGTCTGTGGGGTTAAGGTTGGGGTGCGGGCGGTGGCTTTAGAGCAGGCGCGGTCGCGGCGCTTGGGTCCGGCGGAAGCGGCTGGCCTTCAGGCACAATCGTCACCTTGTTGAGAATTACCGGCGTCTGAGGCTTGTCGTCGCTGTCGCGTGGAACCCTGGCAATCGCTTTCACCACTTGTACGCTGGCATCGTCGCACTGGCCAAACAGCGTGTAGTGCCCGTTGAGCGTGTCGTACCCCTGCTCGGTGATAAAGAACTGGCTGCCGTTGGTGTTGGGGCCAGAGTTCGCCATCGCCAGGCGACCGGGCCGGTCAAAGCTCAGGTTCGGATCGATCTCGTCCTCGAACGCGTACCCTGGGTCGCCCATGCCCGTGCCTATTGGGTCGCCGCCCTGAATCATGAACTCGGGAATCACGCGATGGAAGGTCGTCCCGTTGTAGAGCGGCTTGTGGCGCTGCACCTTCTTGGTGGCAGGGTCTGTCCACTCCTTGGTGCCCTGGGCCAGCGCGATAAAGTTGGCTGTCGCCATTGGCGCCTGCTTCTGGTAGAACTGGCAGGTAATGCGCCCCATCGACGTGTCCATCACAACCATCGGTCCATTAGGTACAATCGTGACCGCCACGTTGGCCGTCGGCGCATCGGGAAGTTCTTCAGCGGCTGGTGTGGTCGGCGGTGTAGATTGCTGAGCCAAAACCGCGCAGGGCGTAACGGCCAGAAAGGCCGCGGCCAGTATAGGAACGAAAAGCGGTAACTTGAGTTTCATGCCGAGTTTCAGGGTAAATCACCCGGCGGCGTGGCTGCCAGTCCGTTGCGGGCCTTGTATCTTATTCAAATGAGCGTTTTCCGTATGCAACCTGTCTCCAAGCGCCTCGCGATCCTTGCGTCCGCGCTCTTTTGTCTTGCTTGTCCCGCTGTCCGCGTCGTCGCGCAAACCGACAAGGCTGCCCCCGCGGCTGACAAACCCTCTCTCGGCGACAAGAGTGCCACGCCCGACAAAACTGCATTGCCTCCCTTGCCGTCCGAAGCCCACGCGCAGCAGTCCATCCAACTCAGCGGAAAGACGCTGAAGTACACCGTGACCGTCGGCTCCTTGCCCTCGCGCGACAAGGATGGCAAAGTTGCTGGCGACATCGTCGTCACCGCCTACACGGTCGAAGGCGACAACCGCCCTGTGACCTTCGCCCTCAACGGCGGACCCGGCGCGTCCAGCGTCTATCTGAACTTCGGCGCCTTCGGCCCCAAGCATCTCGACGCGGGCAACGAAGGCGACAGCCCATCCGACGCGCCTGTACTCAAGGACAACTCCGGCACCTGGCTCGATTTCACCGATCTGGTCTTCATCGATCCCATCGGCACTGGCTTCAGCCGCGCCTCGGTCCCCGAGGACCAGGCCAAGAAGCTCTTCTACAGCACCACGCCCGACATCGAGTATCTTTCCCGCATCATCTACGACTGGCTGGTCAGGAACAGCCGTCTCGGTTCACGCAAGTATCTGGTCGGCGAGAGCTACGGCGGCTTCCGCGGTCCGCGCATCACCTACTATCTTCAGTCGCAGCTCGGCGTCGCCATGAATGGCGTTGTCCTCGTCTCGCCCTATCTCAACCCCACCATCGAGAACGACGGCGACCTGTCGCCCATCCCCTGGCTCATGACGCTGCCGCCTATCACTGCCGCCCATCTCGAGCGCCAGAATAAGCTCACGCCGCAGGCCATGGCCGACGTCATCGCCTACACCGAGGGCGAGTACGCAACCACACTGCTCAAAGGCCGCGCCGATCCCGAAGCCACGCAGAAAATGATTGCACGCGTTACCGAGATGACCGGTCTCGCACCCGAGTTCGTCAAGGTCTCCGGCGGCCGCATTGAAACCGGCGCCTATCTCAAAGAAGTGCATCGCGAAGAAGGCAAGCTCGGCTCCATCTACGACTCCAACGTGACCTCCTTCGATCCCTTCCCCTTCGCTCCCGAGCAGCGCTCCAACGATCCCATCCTCGCCAGCATGATCGCTCCTGTCACCACGGCTATGGTGGACTTTGTCACCCGCACCGTCGGCTGGAAGGTCGACGCTCGCTACAACGCGCTCTCCTACGACGTGAACCGCATGTGGGATCGCGGAGAGGATCTGCGCAAAGGTTCTGTGCCGGAGCTGCGCCAGGCCGTCGCCGCCGACCCCAAGCTGCGCGTGCTCATCGTCCACGGCTGGAATGATCTCTCCTGCCCCTTCATGGGCTCCATTCTCAGCGTCGATCAAATGCCCGTCATGGGCGATCCCACCCGCGTAGCCGTGCGCGAATATCCCGGCGGCCACATGTTCTACACGCGCGAGGCCAGCCGCCTGGAACTGCGCAAAGACGTGATGGAGATGTACAGCAAGCACTAAGTTTTTTATCGCTTATTTTCGTAGAAACTCGGGTGCCCCAGGTCCGGATTTTCGGACCTGGGATACCATCGCACTCCGTAGCACAATCTCGCTGACTTGCTGACTCGCTCATCGCCGCGAAGCGGCGGCTAACTTGCTGCTTTTATCTAGGGAACCTCTGCATAAGTGGATGTTTTGAAAGGGCACGGCTTCAGCCGTGCCGCAAATGTCGCAAAATGAATGAGGGCTTTAGCCCCTGAGGGATTGTTGGTTTGAAATAAAACTTAATCAGGGTTCCCCTAGTGTGCTGTCTCCGAAGTTCACAACATAATTGCGGCTGTCATCCTGAGCGAACGGGGCCCCAAGCGCTTTCCGGGGTCCCCAAAGAGCGCTTTTGCTCTTTGGGGTGGAGCGTGGGGGTGGTGAGTCGAAGGATCTGCTGTTGTTTTTCAAACAACTTCGGAGACAGGACACTAGAAAAACTCGCCAAATTCCGCGCCAAATTTCCGCCACCCCCACTACACCAGCCGCAGAAACCGATTCGCCGTCAAGCCAGCCCCCGGAAACACCATCTCCAGATTGCTCGCACCCAACTTCTCCGAAACCACCTCGCCCAGCACCTGCCGGAAATCCGTCGTCAGCACCAGGTCGCGCCCTTCGTTCAACTGGTCTTTATCCAGCCCCGGCCAGCGCCCATAAACCTTCCCGCCCTTCACAGTACCGCCCAGCACAAACATCGCATTTGCGTGTCCATGATCCGTGCCGCCCGTGCCGTTCTCGTGAGCCGTCCGGCCAAACTCCGACATCGTCACCAGCGTCACATTCTCCGCCTCGTCGCCCATGTCGCGCCAGAACGCCGCAATGCTCGCGGCAAAATCGCTGAGCCGATTCGCAAGCTGCCCATTCACGCCGCCCTGGTTCTGATGCGTGTCCCATCCGCTCACATCGGTAAACGCCGCCTCTACGCCAAGGTTCGCCTTCAGCAGTTGCGCAATCTGCTTCATGTTATTGCCGAACTCGCCAGCCGGATAATTGACCCCAGCCCCCGGTGTGTACTGCGCCGGATTCGCGGCGCGCAGCATCTTCACCGCGTCGAAGGTCTCATCGCCCGCCGCATGAAAGATGTGGTCGCCGCTGTCGGCATACATCGCCTCAAACGCGCTTGCTGCCGGTGACGGCGTCGCGCCGCGCCCCGCAACAGTAAACCCGTTCACATTCGTAAGCGCAATCGCGGGAATCTTTCCCGCCAGCGTCCGCGGTACTTCGCTGCCTAGCGCGAGTGCGCGAAACGCCGTATTCTCGCACGTCCGCGCGCAGCGCCGATGCACGTCCTCGGCCTGCAGTGTACGGTTCAGCCAGCCGTCCTGCGTACTCTTTACGCCCGGAGTGCCAGACTCCATGTAGTCCTGCGCGTCGAAGTGCGAGCGTGTCGTATCGGGAGATCCGGCCGCGTGCACAATCGCAAGCTGGCCCTGATCGTAGAGCGGCTTCAGCGCCCCCAGCGACGGATGCAGCCCGAAGAAACCATCCAGATCCAGAACCTGGTTTTCTGGAATAGCGATCGAAGGCCGCATCGCGTAGTAATTCTTCTCGCGATAGGGCACCACGATATTCAGCCCATCGGCCGCCCCGCGTTGAAACACCACCACCAGCCGCCGACGCGGGTTCGCCGCAGTCTCCGCCATCGCCGACCGCACCAGAAAACTCGGAATCGCCGCCGTCCCCGCAACCGCGAGCGCGCCCTTGTGAAGAAAGAATCGCCGGTTCATCTGCATCGCAAAAACTCCTTCGTCCGTGCGAACTGTTCTCTTGATACCAGAACAGTTACCGACTGTTCGCGCTGATTGATTGGGTGCCCCAGGTCTCGATTTTGAGACCTGGGATGTAATCCGTATCCATTCACACCACTACCGCCGCTGAAACTCCGGCGACCCGATCAGCAATCCCGCCAGCACCTGATCCTGCTTCTCAATCGCCGTCGCATTCGGTGCGCGTTTATTCCGCATCGCCGCCACCGGCCGCGCCATCGCGGAGTTCTGCGCCGTCTGTGCCGCGAACTGCTGCAAAGCCGCGCTCCTGGTAGATACGCTCACCCCGCCCGCCACAATCAGCGGCTCCAGCCGCATTTCTTCGGTCTCTGCACTCGTCGCGTCCGTCGAACCTGCCGCCTGCGCCCAGTTCACTGTAACGCCCGGCAGCCGATTCGCGGCCAGCGTCAGCGCAAAGTTCATCCGGTCCACCAGTGCTCCCGTACTCACCCACGCCGGCGACTTCCAGTCGTACCCGGTCGGCGGAATCGCCCCGTACACCGGCATTCCCATCTGCCGCAGATTGTTCTCAAGGGGCAGCAAGTTATCGATACTCGCATTCGATGCCCGCGCCGCAGAAACCACAAACTCCAGCGGCGTCTTCACCTTCGCGCGATACGTTGCAGTCGACCAGAACTCCGGCGAGTGGAACAGCGTTCTCAGCACCACCGCTATGTCGCCGCCACTAGACATGTACGACTTCGCCATTCGATCCACGAGCGTTTGCGGCGGATCGTCCGCAACAAACCGCACCGCCAGCTTGCGGCTGATGAACCGCGCTGTCGCCGGATTCTCGGCCAGCATGTGCAGCAGTTCGCGCCCTTCCATCTCGCCGTTCTCTTTGATCTTCTTGCCCAGCACCTTCTTCGTCCCCGGTTCATGCCGGTTGGGATTGAAGATGAACGCGGCCTCGACCTGCGGCTTATCGATGCCCCAGCCCGTCAGCACCCGCGCCACCTCGGTCACATCCGCCTGCGTATAGCCGCCATTCACGCCCAGCGTGTGCAGTTCCATCAGCTCGCGCGCGTAGTTTTCGTTCAGGCCCTGGTGCGGCTTCTTCTTCGCATCCGGCCTCTTCGCCGCGGCTATCTGCGCGCGTTCTGCCGCCTGCGACTCGGGGCCGATGCTCTCCGCGTTGTCCAGGTACGCCAGCATCGCCGGGCTGTGCGCTACGGCTTCCAGCAGGTCCTCGAACTTGCCCAGCGCGCGCGGACGGATCGTGTCCCGCGCATAGCTCACCAGGTAGTAGGGCGTCTGTTCGTTCTTCCGCAGATACACGTTGAAGTGGTTCAGCCAGAAATCCGTCATCACTTCATCGAGCTGCGCATTCGAGTAGATGTCCCGCGTCAGCCGCTCGGCCAGCAGGTCCTCGCCCACAGTGCGCTCCGGGTTTTCCAGCGCCCTCACTGTCAGCTTCAGCTCCGGACTCAGTCCCGCATTCAGTTTCACCCGCTCGACAGGCCGCAGCGCTTTCACAAACCCCTCAAACTTCGCCGGCTGCATCGCCGCCAGCTGCGCCACGCGCTGTTCCGGCCCCAGCGCAAGCAGATCGGCAATCGCCGCCTGGTCAAACTGCGGCTGCGTGTCGGCCGCTGCATTCATCTCCATCGAACCGGCCCCGGACCCGGACCCGTTCATCATCGACCCAGCCCCGCTCATCGCCGACCCAGCCTCACTCGTCGCAGTCTGACAGCCTGTGGCAACAGTCGGGTTTTGAAAGGGCACGACTTTAGTCGTGCCGCAAGGCGCGGAAAATAAAGGGCGGGCTTTAGCCCCCGAGGGAAGTTTTTCAGCGATTTGGACTTTCACCACAGGCTGCTGTGGCATCCCGGCAGGCCTACTGCCCCCTCCCATGCTCGCTGAGCTGCCAGTACCGGCGGGGTCTTGCCCCATCGCCGCTCCCACCTGCGCGTCCGTCTTCACCATGCTGCCGTCGGAGGCCAATTGCAGCTTGCCCTGTCCGTTGTTCCCCTGACCGCCGGCCTGTTCCGCCTTCTTCGCCTGCAAGCGATAGATCTGGTTCTCGTAAATAGCGTGCAGCGTCCCCTCCGCCGGAATCGGTATCTTCCCCGTATTCATCGCCTGCCGAATCTCCCCGTTGCTCGGCAACCGGTAAAGCAGGTCCACGGTGTTCCACTGCATCTCGGGGAACTCGGCGAGCCGCGCCTTCAGGTCCGCCTCGTCAATCGACGCTGGCTTCAGTTGCCGGTCGAACCATCGGTCCAGTCCCTCGGCCCGCACCGCCTCCAGATCTCCCGGTCGTGGCCCGAAGGTGAACCGGTTCAGCGCATGAAGAATTCGCTCGTCGCCGCGCAACTGTGTCGATCGATACTCCGGCCGCGCCTTTGTCTTGCCGGCAGCCGGGTCTTTGGAGGAGGGAATCTGTTGTGCGAAGCCCAGCGAAGCAGGGAAGCACAGCGTACAGCACAAAATCACGGCCAGTGGGCTTCTCAACGATTCCATCTCATACGCTCCAAGGGAAGGATGGCCGCTGATCGCACGCACGGCACGAACCTATTGTTAGGTCAGACTCCGTTCCATGGCGAAAGTTGCGGTCAGCGCATTTGCACTATGGGTGTAGAACAGTTTCGAAGGGTACGGGCTTCAGCCCGTACATCTAATTAAGCAATAGAAGTGCGGGCTTTAGCCCCCGAGGGAATTATCATTCCTCTACACCATTCCTGGAACCCCATCAGCGAGCTATCAATGTCTTTTGCGGGTTGAAGCTGCGGAAAGAACCAGATTGTGCGTGGGCAGAAGGGGAATGAATACCGGCAAGTCATCAGGTTCGGTCGGGATGTTTTGCATGTCTGGCTGCACGCAAACGCCACAGGGGTTCACCGACAAGACAGCAATGATATCAATGGATTGGTTCGATCCTGCAACAATATCAACAGGCCTGATCCACCGCTGAAAACCAGGGGCGGTTCCTGAGAGAGCGTAATGCCCCGGATCGAGATCGATTGCAACTTCCCCGAAACTATCGGTGGTTGCCCATACCCTCACAACCGTACTGGGCGGGGTGATGGTCCCAATTTGTGTGCCGGGGATGACCCCCTGGGCTTGATCCTTAACTTTGATCGTAAGGTGTCCAAACCGAGGTTCTGTAACCAGAATTCCCGGGGTCGGACCTGGGTTTGGATAAACAGTCAAGCATGGCCCAGCGCAGGAACCTGGACAGCTATCAATCTGCAACTTGGCTTCGACGATCTGGCTCGACTGGTTCAGGACTTCGAGAGCCTTTTTATGTGGGCAGAACCCCTGACTTTTCACAAGCAGTTGGTAGTTGCCCACCGGCAGATTGAATTCCGCTCTGCCTTCCCGGTCCGCTTCAGCCGTCATCGAAGGGCGATTCGTCGCGGTGCCAACTTCTACCAGAGCCTTCGGAACCGCCGCCCCCGTCACGTCCGTAACCTGAACCGTGAGACGGGTTTTGGCTGGCTGCTGGGCGAACACAGCCGTGAACGACACGAGCGCAAAAGCTATCCAAATCTTGCTGCGGATCATTGAGGCAGAATTCTAGCACCCTTTTCGAAAACTAGATCGGAGTGCCCGGCCAACTTGCAGAGAATTACCCACACCCGGCGCATACTGTGTACATGCGATCCCTCAAGACCAACCCGCTTACTGGCCCCAAATGGCCCTCTCAGAGGCGATATTGGACCGCAAAAAGGGAGGACCCCCTCCCCCCTATATCCCGTGAAACTGTGAGATTTCAACCAACCAACAGAAAATAAACCGCTTACGCGCCAAGGGCCCATTACCATCTAGTCAATAGGCTCTGCGCCAATTTAAGGCCTAACCGACAGAAATAAAAAGGCTTATCAATAGATAAGCCTTCACCGCCAACTACGGGTTTTCGCAGATTTATGGCCGAAAAATGACCCTCAACCGCCCTTTAGCAGCCTTTCTTGCAGCGCGCCATGATGGCCGTGTGCAATCGGTCCCGAAGATCGTTCGGCAGGTCATAGAGTTCGTGCGAGCGGTAGATTTCAATCGTCTTGCGCGTGGTGTTGAAGACCACTTCGCAATGTCCGCACTTGTGCAGGTGCTTTTCCAGCTCGGCTCGCGTTTCAGCGGTGATCGAGTCGTCGATCAGGTCGTCGAGAAGGGCGATGAACTCAGTGCAGGTCACTTGGTCGCCCCCAAACTGTCGATCTTCCTTGCGCAGGGTCTCATTTCGCAGGCACCATCTCTCTCGACCCTCGTTTTTTGCGGAAGTAGCGGCTCAAACGCTCGCGCAGTTGCAGCCGTGCGCGCAGCAGCCGCGATTTGACCGCCGGAACGCTCAAGCCAAGCGCCTCGGCTGTATCTTCGGTCGAAAGTCCTTGCACATCGCGCAACTCGAAGACGACCTTGAATCCCGGCGGAAGACCCTTGATCGTCTTCTCCAGGATTTTGCCCAGTTCGGTTTGCGTATAGTTCTGCTCCGGATCGGGAGCCCAGTCGGCCAGGTCGCGCGGTACGGTGCCCTCTTCGGTTTCCAGATCCTCGTCGATCGAAACCATCCTGCCCGTGCGCCGCTTCCGCAGCCGCATCAGACTCTCGTTGACCGCGATTCGAACTAGCCATGTGTAGAATTTTGAGTTCCCCTGAAACTGGTCGAGTTTCTCATATGCCTTGAGAAACGCGTCCTGCATCACATCCTCGGCATCTTCGCGGTTTTGCGTAATGTGCTGCGCAATCCTGAAAATCTGCCGCTCATACTTGCGGACAAGCGTATCGTATGCCGCAATGTCGCCGCCGCGGACCTGAGCTACCAGGGCGACGTCGGGATGCGGCTCGTCTTGTCCTACTACCGGTTGGATGGTCGTCATGGGGGTTGGTTGCAAAATCGTTTTGAGAAATCGAGAGGCCGGACGAAGGTGCTCACACAGAACCGGCGAACGATGCCTGTAAAAGAAGAGTGTAACGGACAGCAGGGCAGGGAACCAAACCGGGCGTTGCCAATTGTGGAACGAAAGGGGCTTCGGCGTTCTGAATGCGGAGCATCTGCGGTAACGCGAGTGGTTCGCAGGCGCCACGGTCGTGCCCATCAGGCATAAAGTGGAGATATGAGGGCTCCGTCTTCCCCATTTCCAATCGTTGGCCGGTCCATGGCCCTTCTGCTTTCGATTCTGATGGCCGTGCCGCCTGTCGCTGGGCAAACCTCCGACGAGCCGGCAGCGATGCATCCCCACGCCTCGGCGAGCAAAGGCAAGACAGCAGTAGCGAAAGGAAAGACGGCTGCGGGCAATACCGCCAGGAAATCTAGCCGGGCCAAGACATCCGCAAACAAGCCCACGGCCAAAAGTCGCAAGCATGTCAGTCGGGCAAGCAAGGCCAGCAGCGCGGACGACTCGGCGACGAGCGATGCCCATGCAACAGCGAGCAAGGGTAAGTCAGCAGCAGCCAAAAGCCGGAAGCCGGCCAGCCGCGCACGCAGGGCCAGCCGCGCGGCCAACGCAGCGCGGACAGCACGGATCAAGCAGGCTTTTGTCGCCTCCACCGAACTACGGCCGATGGCGCAGCAACTTGCCAGCATGCGCACTCCTGAGGCTTACGCCGGCGTCACGGCTTATGCGCGCAGGCATAGCGGTGAGGCGGCCGCAACGGCATACCTCGCGTTAGGCCATGCCTACTTGCTCGACAGGCGGTATACGGAGGCCGAGGCGAGCCTGCGCCTGGCGCGGCAGACCGGACAGGAACTGGCCGACTATGCGGATTTCCTGAATGCCCAGGCTCTTCATAGTTCTGGCGACGACGCGGCGGCGGAGACCTTATTGCGCGGCTTCTCCGATCGTTATCCAGACAGCATCTTCAACGTGGAAGCGCCCGAGCTTGAGGCAAATGTCCTGTTGGCTACGAACGACGCCGCCGGAGCGCAGCAAGTGTTGGCCAAAGCCGCCGGCCTGGCCGCCGAAGACCGCACCGGATTTCAGCTTGCCCAGGGACAGGTGGAGTACGCGCTGGGCCAGAAAGAGGCGGCGGCGCGCGCCTTCAAACAGTTGTTGTTGACTCATCCACTCGCCCAGGATGCGCAAGTTGCGCGCGCCAGACTGACGCAGATGGGTGTCGAGGCAACGCTGACACCATCCGAGTTGCGCGGCCTGGCCGATGCCTACTACAAGGGTGGCCGCTACGGGGAGGCGGCCGAGCAGTACCGTGCCCTACTGCGCATGCCGGGGCTCAACGACGCGGACTTTAGCGGCTTTGCCGTAGCTGCCGCGGCCTGCGATCTCAAGCTGAAGCGGCTGACTACGGCCGCGGCACAAGCCCTTGCCGACACGCCCGACGAGAACGGTGCGCGGCGGCTTTATCTGCTGATGGAACTGGCCAGAGACCGCGACGACATGGCGACTCAGCAGAGCATCGTCACCGACATGGAGTCCAGATTCCCCGCCAGTCCATGGCTGGCTGAGGCTCTCTACTCGAGCGGCAACATGTACCTGCTCAAGCGGGATTACCCTCGGGCGGTCGAGTACTACGGCTATCTAGCGGTGCATTTCCCCTCCAGCAAGAACGCTTCGGCGGCCCATTGGAAGGCGGGCTGGCTCAGCTACCGGCAGGGCCTCTACGCCGATGCCGCGCGCCTGTTCGACGAGCAGATCAAGCTTTACCCCACGGCGCCGGAGACGGTGGGCGCTCTCTATTGGCGGGGACGGCTCTACGAGGCGCAGGACCATGCTCCAGCCAGAGCGGCGGCCAACTATCGAGCCATCGTCCGCGTCTATCAGCACTATTTCTATGCGCAGATGTCGCGCGCACGGCTGGTGGCGCTCGGCGACATGCAGCCGGCCCCTGTGCCGCAACTGGATATCCTGCAACCCGTGACGCCGCCTGTGCTGGTCGATAGCTTTCCAGCCGAGAGCCCGCAACTGGCCGGGGCGCGCCTGCTGGCGAATGCAGGCCTGAACGAGTACATTGCGCGTGAGATTGCCGCCGATCCTGACTCTTCGTCGTGGAGCGCGCTGGCCGAGGCGCAAATCTATTCGTCCTATGGAGAGACCTTCCGCGCCATGCGGGCCATGAAGCGTGCTCTGCCCACTGCGGCTTCAGCCCCCATCAAGGCTGTCCCGCTGGCCTACTGGCGGATTTTGTTCCCCGAACCCTGGTGGGACATCATCAAAGCCGAATCGGCGAAGAACAACCTCGACCCCTATCTGGTCGCATCGCTCATCCGCCAGGAATCCGAGTTCAATCCCTCGGTGGTCTCATACGCCAACGCCTGGGGACTGATGCAGTTGCTGCCTCCGGTCGGCAAGGCCTTGGCCAAGGAAGAGGGAATGAGCCACTTCCAGACCTTTCAACTGCTCGATCCAGAGACGAACATCCGCCTGGGAACCCGCTATCTGCGCCAGCGGATTGAGCGGTTTGGCGGCGTGCCGGAGTATGCTCTGGCTGCCTACAATGCTGGTGACAGCCGCGTAGTGGACTGGGAGGCCGCAGGCCCCTACCAGGGCATGGATGAGTTTGTAGAGTCCATCCCATTCACGCAGACGCGCGAGTACGTCGAGGCGATCCTGCGCAACGTGGAGACCTACCGGGCGATCGACGAATTAGCTCGTTCCCAGGTCGAGGCAAAATCGGCTGCAGCCAAGTAAGGCAGAGCGATTCGATCTGAGCTGGGGAACCCCTCTCGCCACTCCCTCGACTCGATTCCATTTGACTTCAATCGTCATCCCCGGCAACACTGTTTGAAATATCGATACAGCCCGAGGCCTCGCCGGCTTCGGGACGCCATTCGCAGTCTGCACTTGTTCGCTAAGGGGCCGGCTCCAAAACACCGGATTCGGTTCGGTTACATCAACCCAATGGAGGGAACGATGTCAGCCGACTTGCAGTTCATGGAAGAATGGATCCCCGAAAGAATGGACCCCGGAACGGTTTTCGTTCTGGAAAACCAGGCCAAGCTGGGCCATGCACAGAATCCGTTTGTCGCAGTGATGTCCTGTCCGCGCTGCGGCACCCTGGGCTTGATCACGCGCCGCCAGCTCTACGCAGGCGAAACGATGATCTGCGGAGGCGACATCTGCTCGGCCGAATACAGCTTGGATGGCGAAAATATCTGCTTCCGGCCAGCTCAGTAATCGCAGTGGAATAGATCGTCCTCTGCAGAGCGCACATACTCGGTCTGGGTGGAGCGAGCCGGCGTCAACTTAGGCTCCCGACAGCGACGGGGGCGTGAAGAGGCGCTATGCCCGGGAGTGCTTCAAGGGGGTCGTTTCCTAGGCACGCCGACGATGTGTCCCTTTGTTCTTGCTGGCAATTACTTCAGCTTGGCATACGATGGCCATATGTGTTCCCCAAAAACTGGTCTTCCCGCCGGCTTGCTCCCAATATATAGCGGGAGGTGGGTACCCGCCGTGTTTCAGTCACAATTCCAATCCCCAATTGAAACCCCTTCTATGAATCCGGTCAGTTAGAGAACCTTTCTGGTATTCATATGCGCAAAACATTGCATATTTTCTATTTGTAACGGCTGTAACCTGTTGAATTAAAATCTCATGAGTTTGGCTCCCGATTTGCTAATAGAGAATGTAAACCGTCGAAGACGAAGTCCCTGCCTGGGGGTGGGGCTTCGTTTGAGGTTTCTGCAGTGTGCTGTCTGGGGATCGCTGAATCGGGGGAACGATGAAAAAGTTCATAGCAGTTTCACTCGCGCTGGGGGTGGCCTTTGCGTTGACACCATTCGCATGGGCGGACTCTTTTGGTTTCCAAGCCAGTGGTTCTATCGTTGCCGCCAATTCCGCCTTTGGTGCCAGCCCAACGGGTCTTGCCAAGGGGGGCGCTGAAAGCAGCGCGTTTGTTCCCAGCGGTGAACCCGGGTCTTTGGGAGCAAGGCGTGGGGCATTTGCCGCGTTCGGCTACTCGGCACGTGAGGCGGTCAACGCCGGTGTTGCCACCGGTACCTCTGCTCTGTCGGGAGATGGTGGATTTCTGTTCGAGAATCTGTTCTATCCGGGCAATTTGGGGATTGGGACTTCGACTACAGCTGATGTGCTTGTCGATACGGGCGGCCATGAGCTGAACCTCCTCTCGGGCCACTTTGACGGTTACAAAACCGGGGGAAGAGGGAACGAGCATTTCTATTTTGCTGACGGGGGGAGTTATCGCGTCAGCAACGAAAACTCAAAAGGCAACAGTAAACTGGACGCTGCTACCGCAACATTGGCCGCGACGCCGGAACCCGGTTCGCTCGTATTGCTCGGCACCGGACTTCTGTGCCTCGCATTGTTCCTGTTTCGTAAGTCGGGCAAGCACACAACTGAATCTTGACTGTACGGTGACATTGTTTTTTCGCAATGTATTTTGCCGGTTTTCTGGTATGCGTGGAGTTATTGGATTCTCCCGGCGAACACGGTGGATTACTAGCAGCAGCCGGGAGTATGGATAACTGCGAAGCGTTCGTCGCTTTTAGCTCTGCTATGGTTTTTTTGTATGGGCATTCGGCGTCGTGCGGCAATCAGCTTTTGAAACGATCGCCATCTTTCGGCAAGCAAGTGCCACGGTGCATCGAGTGAAGCAATGGAATGAAGGTAGGGCAGTTGCCAAAGCCGCGGAGCGGGCGTCATTTAGATTTTGGGACGAGAATGGTCCCGTGCAAATGGAAGAGGTTGCAATGAAGGTACTCTGGATAAGTTATCCAATAAGTACCCAGGTTGTATGCAAGGAATTGCATGTTAGCATCCGAACTAGCTTGTTAGCTCAGCATTTTTGCGTACGTGTTTTGGCATTGAAATTGCAATAGAATTTACGTGCCAATTAGCCAAAGCTCTGCAGGGAAGCATCAACGAAACTCCGGCGCAACGGCTCACAAGGCTGTCCAGACTTCGCGGATTCGGCAATTGCGCCAAGGGTCTTTTTTGATAGTAGACAAGGGCATTTTGAATGAAGCGGTGTGCATGACGCGAGAGATAACATCGGCAAACGAGCAGCGAGGAAGCCAACGATTCAGAATTAGTGCTCCCCTCACTGTGATCGCAGGAGACCGTGAGATTCCAGCGTATACCCGGGACCTTAGCAACCGGGGAGTGTACTTCTATCTAGCTCTTGCCGATAGCGCTTTGATCGATCGCGATTTCGAGTTCCTGATAGACATGCCTTCTGAAATTACGCTTTCAGCCAGTTGTAGGATTCGATGCCGTGGCCGTCTGGTTCGAAAGGAAGTAACATCGAAAAACCTTACAGGAGCAGGGGTAGCCGCAGAGATATTAGATTATTCGATTTTGAGAGAGGTTCTAACCGTAGTTTAGAGTTTGCGCAATCCTAGAACGCGATGGTCAACCAGCCAGCTCTTCACCACGTAGACAAGCTTATTGTTACTGCCGGGGTCGGTCGGCAGCACAAAGAACCCAGGATCAACCAGATAGCGAATGGAGTTATATACGATTCCTTCCATGACTTCGCCGTCGAGGAACTGGAACCGCATCCAAATGCCATGGACGATCGGCGCGCGTGTATGAAAGTTGAGATGATTTCGGACTGGATTTCCGTCGAAGCTGTTTACGTAGAAGACGGCCTTAACGTCCTTGATTGAGATTTCTTCAACAACATCCGTATCGAGAAGGCGAACCCGGAAGGACTCAGGCGAGCTCTGCGGAGCATTGTTCAGCAACTCTTCGATCGTGTTCCAACTGGCGGATTCGAGATAGCCCTTGATGGTCTTGGTCCCGAACTGGATTACGACCTTTTCCGAATTGGCTGCATTCTTCTCGATCATGAATGGGCGAGCTTTCTCACTGCGACCAAGCGAGCTACTTGCAGGGCAGCGACAATCTATCCTTATGATCCTGAATAAGTTGTGGTGATGCAAATCCCAGTTTCGTGCTACGTTGGTGCCACGATGGTAACAAACTTCAGAGTACTGATGATGCAAGGTCCCAGGACAAAAGAAGGGCGCAAGCAGGTCGAAAAGCGCCCTGCGCTCGCATCGAGTCAATTCCCATTAAGGTCATCAGCTCTATGGGGCGGGGGCAGGTCACCTTTGGCGGTTCAGATCAAGTGACAGCCGATTGTACTCGGCGACAAGCTGGATAGCACGCTTTTCCGGCCCGGTTGCATTCGTTCAGGCTATGAATGGACGGGCATTATCCACTGAATCCAAGCAAGCCACCCTGCGGGGCAACAAGGATGTATCCTATTGATTCTGAATGAGTTGAAGTGACGTCGATTTCAGTCTCCCGTACTGTCCACCCCTCAATAATAACAATTCTAACAGCGCTTGGCATGCAAATTTTCAACACAGGAAAAAGAAGTTTTTGAGGCGTAACCTCCGTAACTAGCGTCCTGTCTCCGAAGTTGATTGAAAAACGACAGCAGATCCTTCGACTCACCACCCCCCACGCTCCACCCCAAAGAGCAAAAGCGCTCTTTGGGGACCCCGGAAAGCGCTTGGGGCCCCGTTCGCTCAGGATGACAGCCTCTCGGGGGAGTTCAGGAGGACAACCTGTGTTTTGTGCGAATATCTGAGACATGACACTAGGGCCTGTCATCTAATTCCCAGGGTGCAGCGTTGCGAGAGAAAATCGGGCCA
>CAYQOQ010000043.1:0-30148 GCA_964419175.1 uncultured Occallatibacter sp.
TGATAACTAATCAAATTTGCCCTTTGGTTGGACTCTTTGCAGGCAGCATATCGAGTTGCAAAATGGCCTGTATTACGAAGCTCTTCCCAAATGCGTCCAACAGGGCAAAGTATTCTTCACCGCCGGATTAGCGATACACAAAAGTTGCTGCATGATGTGTCCATGAACCAGGTCCTTTGCACCTCTCGGGTTCCGGCGGCGACAACGCGAAATGCGGAGTTCTATGCGTTTCAACTTTTCGAATCGGAGTGCAAGGGACGGTATGTCCACTTCGTTCGTGAACTCCGCGTTCGATGGGACCCTGAGCTAGGCCGCTTGGCATGGGACGAAAAGCCTATTAAGAGTTGCAGAACCGATCAAGAGGCTTTGGACTGGTACGTACAGAGAAGGATCAGCCTCGCAAAGAGCAGATTCATTTATCCGTGCAAATGGCCGTCCGTCCTTCGTGCCCCAGCGATTGCCAGTTGATTGCGAATCACCGATACCCTTATACGGAAGGGTCGGACCCAACCTTAAACAGCGCCTCGAACGCCATTCGTCCGCTCAGGCCGGCACCCGATACACTTTGCCGCCTCACCGCAGAAGGCACCGCCCGCTCCCGCGCCTTTCGTGCTTCCTCGGCTGAAACCACTACCACCCTCAAAGGAACTGCCCCGGCGAGCGCATTCGCTGGCTTTGCGCTCTCCGAAGCCGTCGTTTGCTTTCGCCAACCACTGCGCTGACGCTTGGCATCCTGCGCGCGATTCTCTCCGGCAAAAAACGGAGTCTTCTCCCCTGGAGGCGATTGCTGCGATGTCGCGTGCGGCTGAAATTGCGTGGCCTGGACCGCCGTCATGCTGTCTGGGGCGACAAGCAAATCAACCGCCTTGCTCTCAGATTTCGTCTTCCGCTGAGCAGCTCTCTGTCGCGTCTTAATCTTCGGAATGCGTACTCGTGCGGAGCAAACCGAAGATTTCTGCGTGACCTCAATTGACATTTGCCTGCGCGACGCGTCGCGCGGTCCAGCAACTTCGCTGCAACCGGCAAGCAGATCCCGCGCCTGCCGTAGACAACGGAGATAAGCGTCGATCTCGGCAATAATTTCGGCAACGGACATCAGCCTCGATTATATCGGGTAGACGCAACATTGACACCTGGACCGAGACGTCGCGCACCTGGGGCAAGGAAGCGGCGAGGAAATCACTTGGCGCGAGGTCGCTGGTGGCCTGACTGCCTTCCGAGTGGTCGAGCAAGCTATCGGTTCGCACATGGACGATACCCACTCGACAAGTCAAATGCATAGAAGAATCAAGACTCCGTGGCTCTCGGTAGACTCAGCGGCAATATGGGCGGCAAGGCAAGAGCAGCGAAACTATCTCCAGCGCGGCGCAAGGCCATCGCGAAGAAGGCGGCAGCCGCTCGTTGAGGAGAAGACACGATTCGGACTTTAAAGCACTCGAAGCGGCTGCTGCGATGCCACCTACAGCCGAACCAGCAGGTGGCATTCGTCTCAGTCTGCGGTGAGGACGTGCGCGGCGTGCAAATGTACCTTCACTCGGAAGCCGAGCACCTGCTGGACTGGTTTCACGTGACCATGCCACTGACCGCGCCGAAACAGATTGCCAAGGGGCTGCCTGAGAAGTTCGGCGACGCTGACAATCAATATGAGCTGCGCCCGCACGTGCTCAAAGACCTGGAATCCATCAAGTGGTATTTGTGGCATGGCAACGTGTTTAAAGCCTTGGATGAGTTGCAAGGCTTAGAAATGGACCTGGACGTCGCGACATTCGAGACCAAGAACGAAGCGGCCAGGAAGCTTCTGAAGGGCGTGGAGAAGCTGCGTACCTATGTGGAGCGAAACCGCCAGTTCATTCCTAACTACGGGGGGAGCGCTACCGAAACGGAGAAAGGATCGCCTCCGGCTTTGTCGAGTCAGCAGCCAATTAGGTCGTTATTGATCCGGCCCTGAAATAGAAGTACCGTGCCCTATCCATTTCGCAGGTTTCATCGCGAAATGGGTGGGAAGGCATGACAGTATTTAGGGGCCGGATCAATAGCAAACGGATGGTGAAATACCAGCAAATGGCGTGGAGTCAGCGCGGAGCACATCTTCTGCTTCAGGTCCGAACGCGCGTACTCAACGAGCAGTGGGAGAATACATTCCGAAGATGGTACCCAGCATTCCGTCCAAGTGTTGATGCGGAGGTCAAAAGCGCGGCCTGACACCCGGAATCTTCCGCTCTCTCTATCCATCGCCAAACGCGAGCAGTGTGTAGAAGATTGAACCGCGCTCGGCACGGCTTGTTTTACCATGAGTAGCTGGCTTCGATTCGCGGTTGGCCAACGTGCTCATTTACAGTTTCAGCACTGATAACAGCTTCGAAGTTCTTGTCTCCTCTCCCCGCATTCAAAGAGCCGAAGAGTTGAGCCAGGAAGTCGCGGTCCGTTATAACCTTGGCGGCGTTGATGTTATTGCCGCCGTCCATTCCTGAGACAATTACAACGGGCTGGCCCAGGTTGTTGTCTTCGTACCTGCCGACAATGGCATAATCCACGAAATCGTAAGTCGCCAGTTTCTTGGGGCTATATACGATCCACTTTGGGTTTGTTTTTGACTCGCGATCCTCAATCCAATGACTGGTCATGCTCGGATCGTTTCCGAAATGGAATCTCAGCGGCTTGAGCAGCCGCAGGGTCCAGGAGTTGCAATAGGTCCCTATCAGCACGACAGGGCCATTGCGCAGGTCAGAGATCGTGACCGTGCTTTCATCCCGCACCTCGTAATGGACATCATGCGCTCTCAGGAAGCCTGTAATGATGGTAAGCGATTCCATGTCATCGAAAGTTACGGTGTCGATGCCCGGTTCGCCCATGTTCAAAGTTAACAGCCGTGCGGGATTTTGGGCATCGCGGATATACATGGACGAATATGGATGGCCGGCGACCAGCACCAGAACGGGGCTTTTGGAATGTAGCACAGGCCCCCAAAATGCATCCAAGACAGATCCATGGGAAAACCTGTTTTGCACGAGAACGAAGGAGGCAACAATGACAAGCACCAGCGCCGACATGCCAGCCCAGAGCCACGGAAAACGGCGGGCGCGGGATGGAGCATGTTCGGTTGTGTCAGGTTCCAGCTCTGCCGCTGGAGTACTATGAATTTCGGCGTGCTGGTCCGAGCCATCTTTACTGTCTTCCTCGGAGGGCCACTGGAAGGTTGGGGTGTACGTTCCCAATGGCAGCGAGAAGTGCAACTCGTGCGCATGTTCCGGCTCTTGATAATAAAGAGCGAGACGTTTTCTGAGCTCCGAGGCTGCCACGCGCACCGTCGAGTCAATGGCGGGATCGTACCGCGATCCCTTGCCAAAGACATCGGTTCCCACATTCCGCTCTTTCAGTTGGTTGCCCTTGCCCTTCAAAGTCGTCTCGACGATATATCGCAAGAATAGTACGAGACGGCGGCTTTGACGCAACGCGCGATGATTCACCAACCGTTCCAGTTGCTCGGTGACCACAGAAGAATCTGGGATCGTGTTCTCCATAAAACCTTCTCCCATTCCCGGCACGGCTCGCATGTTCGCCGCAAGAGCCAAGCGAATATAAGCTGCCTTCTCTTCCGTAATCAACGGCTTACACGATTTCCTTAACTGTTAACTATTTGCTCCTAACAGTATAGAGCTTCCGCACTTTGAGCAGCAAGATATCGAATGGCCGACAACATCAAACAGCACTGTTTGTCTGATCTCACCTGTGCGGCTGTGCTCGTGGTTGTACTCATTGCCTCAATGCTACAGTGGCGAATAAAGAGCAAAGAGGGACGATCGTACCGCGGAATGCATACACACGCATGAGTTCAAGCGAGGCTGGGTGCAAGTACAAGTATTTGGAGGACAGGATGATTGCTATGAAGTGTAAACGTCTATATCTGTGGGGGTTCTTCGCGCTTTTGCTGGGTGTTCCAACGGTAATGCTGGGGCAGGCAGATCGCGGATCGATCAGAGGCACGGTCAGTGACCCATCGGGAGCCGTGGTTGATTCCGTTGATGTGGTCGCGACCATAGTTGCGACTGGTGAACAGTTTAAGACTGTGTCAAACGGTATGGGTTTCTACTCCTTACCGGAGCTTCCGGTCGGAAATTACAACGTGACATTCAAGCGAGCCGGGTTCAAGGAGCTTAGCCGGACCGGTCTTGTCCTGGAGGCACAGCACACCGTGCAGATCAATGCCGTGCTCCAAGTTGGCAGTGTGACGCAGACCGTAACGGTCACTGGAACGCCAGTCCTGGAATTGCAGACAGAGATGGGCACGAACATGAGCACCGAGACGATGACGGATCTTCCCCTGGACGTATCTCAAGGTCGCGATATAACGGGCTTCGCCTTTGCGGCAACGCCCAATGTCAATGGTGGCGAATGGGACACGAACATTGCAGGCTCGCAGGGATTCACCAAGGCCGTGCTCATCGACGGTACGTCTTCGGATTCGGGAGTTGTGGGCCATATCGCTGAATCCGAGCCCAGCATGGACGCCATCCAGGAATCGCAAATTGACGTTGCCGGCCTAAGTGCCGAGGACGGACGCAGCGGCGGCGGCGCATTTGTGTACGAACTGAAATCGGGGACGAATCGGTTCCATGGGTCCGCGTTCGAATTCCTCGCCAATGCATTCCTGGATGCAAATACCTGGGACAACAACTGGTACCTTTCCCAGTGCGCTTCCGGCGACACAACCTGCTCGCAGCAGTATAAGCGCGCCCAGAATAGCTATTACGATTACGGCTTCAGCGGTGGCGGTCCGGTCTGGAGGAAATGGCTCGGTCTGAAAAAGATGTATATCTTTACGGCATACGAAAGATACATGCAGGCCGACTGGGTATACGCGCCAAACCAGATGACCGTGCCAACCGGAAAAATGTTGACCGGGGATTTCAGTGAGCTCCTGACCAATGGAGCGACGGTCAATGGTTGCACCGCCAGTCCCTGCCCGATCATGAACGGAAACACTCCGTACTACGACCCGGCGGGCAACCCCATCTACTATGGGTCCATTTTTTCGCCCCAGGGCAATGTCTATCCAGGGAACATCATCACCGATCCGATCAGTCCGATTGCGCAGAAGATCGCGTCGATCTACCAGCAATATTACAAACCACAAACAGACAGGGTGACGGGCAACTATCCCGCGCTTGCCAACGCTCAGCCCTGGTTTCACCAGACGCAATTCAGCATCAAGTACGATTGGGATCTGCGAGATGCCGATCACATTTCCTCGTCCTACATTTATACCTTTCGGCCGAGAACCTGCCCCGATTCCGGATGCGGTGGAATAACCTCACTCTGGGCGCCAGGCACTACGGCCGGTGGCCCACTTGCCGACGCAACGCAGCAAATAGTCACCAGCAATGCATATCGCATCAATGAAAAGCATGTCTTTTCTCCCAATTTACTAAACGTAGTTGCCTACACGTTTAACGCATTTCAGAATAAAGGAATTCCCGCGACTCAGTTAGCGGGCGATACTAACTGGTCGTCCGAACTTGGCTTCGGCGACGTAGATGCAATCCACCAGTTTCCCTTGATCAACTTTGCCGGCTCTCCGAACGGCGTGGGCACCCCCGGCATCGGCACGCAAATTGGACCGAGTGGTTATGTGGCCTATAACGCGATTCTGAACGACACTCTCAACTGGACGAAGGGCAGACATCAGTTGAAGTTCGGAGGGGAGTATCGCGCCTTGGGATTTAACCAGGATACCTTGGGAGGCGGGCTGCAGTTCAACTTTAACAGCGCGACGTTCTCTCCCACCAATACCGCGATCTCAACCTACACGGGTTCGGCCTTCGCCAACTTCCTGCTAGGCGATGTTTCGTCTGCAAATAGGACCACTCCGATCGTACTGGATTCCCGACGCAAGGAAATCTCGTTGTTTGCTGAGGATGATATTCGTGTCACCCAGAGATTTATGGTCAGTGCGTCACTGCGCTGGGAAATCACAGAACCCTTGCATGTGTTGGGGGGGGAATGGACGAACTTTGACCCCAACGCCACAAGCCAGGCCTTTATAGGCTTGGACGGGAAGGGCGTAAAAGGTGCGGTTTCATGGCTAGCGCATCCTGGAGACAGCTTCGAAACTTATGCCGATTGGCACCAGTTTGCTCCAAAAATTGGCGGGTCTTATCAGGTCAATAAGAACATCGTCGTCCGTGGATCTCTCGGAATCAACTTCGTTCCACTGGGCTGGAACACTTACAGCGCCACTCCCTATGGATCTGCCATCGGTTATCAGGAAGTAAACCAAGTGCAGGCAGTAGGGACGAGAACCTCCTATTCGATGCCGGCATTTCAGTGGGACCAGAATCACTACCCTGGTGTCATAACTCCAGCCACTGGCCCCGATCCAACTCTTACAGCTTTGCCGTGGGGGGTTGACAGCATCGATTCTCATACACGGCAGCTTGGGTTCATGGAGAACTGGTATGCGGCCTTGCAATATCAACTTCCCAACAATGCCAAAATCGAAGTCAGCTACCTAGGAAATAGTGGACGAAACCTCCACGACGGAGCGTTGAACCCGCTCAATTATCCTACATGGAGCAAATATCAACCTTTATTGCTTTCCGGCGACTCCGGCAATTGGATCTCAAATCAAGGGGATGCAACCAACGATGGCGTTCCCTATCCTTACCAGGGCTTCTCGGGGGTCGCGTGGATGGCCGTCAAACCCTTTCCGCAGGTATGGGCGTCGTCGTGGGGTGGGGTATATTCCACTAATTCACCACTCGGCCAATCAGGGTACAACACCATCACTGTCGAAGGAATCAAGCAGCGCGGACCTCTGACCTTCGATCTGAGTTACAGTTGGGACCGGCAGACTGGAAACACAGCGTCGGCGTTTATCGATACCTGGACCTTCAATTATGCCTTCCAGGATCCATACGCCTATAAGCACTATGCGAGCTATCCATACACCAATGACAAAGTGAAGGGCTATGCTACCTATGTCCTGCCGTTTGGTCAGGGACGCAGGTATCTTTCCAGCAGTCACTTGCTCGATTGTTTTGTCGGGGGGTGGGAAGCTGCCGCCATCGTGTCGTATGGAAATGGGACCCAGGTGGGAGCAATTGGATCCTCTAATTATTACGCTGGGTGGTCAACAGTCTACGCCAATATGACTCCTGGTGCGAGCTTCAAGAATACGTTCAAGAAATGGAATCCGGCATGGAATCCCGTAAACGGGGCTGATTCGGCGAGCCAGTCTTTCAATCCGTCAAACTTTTCCAATCCAACCTATGGCGATCTCGGCAACAGTCCATATCTGTTCAGTAACTGGCGCGGCTGGGCAACGCCATCAGAGAATGCGAGCTTCTTGAAGAAGACTCATTTTGGCAGTGATCGGCGCTACGTCTTCACTTTGCGCGGCGAGCTCTATGACATCTTCAACCGGCATTACTGGAACAATCCAAACACCACTATCTCGTCCGCATACTTCGGACATGTGACGGGTGTTTCGGGAAACCGTACCGGTCAGCTGGGCGCCCGCTTCGAGTGGTAGCAACGCCTCCTGTCAAACAAGTACGTGCAGGAGAATCCCTGCACGTACCTTTTCCCGGCAAAAGATGCAATTTGGAGAAAAAGGCTATGAAACGGTGTATTCGAGGTGAAATCAGGAATCTCTTCCTGAATCGTCTTGCGATGAAAGGGTATGTTCTTTGTTTTGCGGCTTCGATGGTTCTAGCCGCGATCACAGGCTGCAGCGGCGGAGGCAGTACGCAGGCAGGCTCTAAGCAGGTAGCTACTCCAAGCTTTAGTCCCGCTCCTGGCTCCTTTACGTCGGCTCAGCAAGTGACGATTAGCGTTGCCACCAAAGGAGCCAAGATATATTACACGACGGACGGCAGCACTCCCGGGTATAGTTCGGCGGTCTATTCCGCTCCCATCCCGCTTTCAACAATCACGACGATCCGCGCCTTCGCTATGGCTGACGGCTATTTGAACAGTTCGGTGGCCTCCGGAACCTATACGATAAATATTCCCGTTGCCGCGGTGCCAACGTTTTCTCCCGCTCCTGGATCCTATACGTCAACTCAGCAAGTGACGATCGCCGACGCCACCGCTGGGGCTACGATTTATTACACGACAGACGGCAGCACTCCCGGCTTAGGTTCGGCGCTCTATTCCGCTCCCATCCCGCTTTCAACAACCACGACGATCAATGCCATTGCTGCCGCTCCGGGCTATACGAACAGCGCGGAAGCAACAGGCGCGTACACAATTAGCGCGGAAATCCCTGTAAATGCGTCACTCCCATCGTTTACATCCAGTTTTGGCGGGCCGTACGTCGGCTCAACACTGACGGCGGATATTGGTACCTGGACCAACAATCCGTCGCACTTTGCGTGTACGTGGTCTGTCAATTCGTATGTTGCCCAGGTAGATGCGTCGTGCGGCAACGCAACCACGTTTGTGCTCGCCAACTATTATCTTGGCGGCACAGTGTCGCTCTCTGTCACGGCATCCAACCCGGGAGGGACAAGCGGGCCGGCAACCTATACCGGAATGGGCGCCGTTTCCTTCCTGCCGACGGGAGCTGCTCCGGTTAGCACGTTTCTTGATTCAATCGGCGTACAAACACACGTTGGATATACCGATGCAGGCAGCCCCTATCATTTGCCTGCACAGGTCGCACAAGCGCTTCAGAGCGTCGGTATCAAGCATGTCCGGGATAGTTTCCCGACCGCCGGCAATCCAAGCATGATTCAGACGATCGCCAGCGGTGCGGGGGCAAAATTCGATATCCTCATGGACGGATCGGGATCGGATTACTCGACTATTCTGGATAACATCCAGAATAATATCGGCATAGTCGAATCCGTTGAGGGTGCGAATGAGGTGGACAACTTCTATGCGGAGTGGACACCGGACAGCGGCAGCACTTACAAAAACGCTGTCGCAATGCAGCAGCAGATGTGGCAGGATCTGAAGTGCACAGGCTGTGCTACAGCGTCTCTTCCGATCTATAGCCTGAGCGTGGGAAGCATTTCCAACGTGCCAAACGTCGGCAATATTTCATCATATGTTGACATGGCCAGCGGCCACATTTATCCCCAGTATGATGGGTACCCTTGGGACAACGATGCTAATTCCGGCGGGGGGATCGCGATCTATCCGCTCGTGCAGAGCCTTACGATCCAGGCGAATAGCGAATACTACCCCGGTCAGCCCGCGGTTACGAACAACCTCGCCCCCGGCAAGCCCAACGTGCTTACTGAGGCAGGGTTCTGGACCCAGCCCGCGTCGAACGGGCTCACGACCGATATTCAGGCAAAAGAGACTCTCACGCTTTTGCTCGACACATATGCCTTGGGGATTTATCGGACATATCTCTATGAACTGTTCGATGAATACAATGATGCCGGTGGCACAACCGAGCAGGACCATTTCGGCCTGTTCAACTACGATTACACGCCAAAACAATCTGCTACCACGCTGGCCAATCTGCAGGCGATCCTGGCGGACTCGGGAACCCTGGCCAGTCCAGGAAACTTTGAATATACATTGGCGGGTATGCCGTCGACAAAACTATACGGGATACCCACGGCTCATAGCCTCCTGTTTGAGAGGAGCGATGGCGTGCTCTTCCTTGCTCTGTGGAACGATACGCCGATCTGGAACGTTTGGAGCACCCCGCCCTCGCCGATCACAGTGACGCCGAGCAGCGTGATTCTCACTCCCGCCGCCGCTCCCAGTCAAATGGTTGAGTACGAGCCAACCGAGAGCAGCGGGACCACGCCAACGCAGACCGTTTCGGGACCGTCGATTAGTGTTAGCCTGGCGGATCACCCGATCTTCATCATGATTAAGCCATAAAGAGTTATCCGCCTATTTGGCATTCACGCGGCGTGGATGCCCAATAGGCGGGAAGCAATGCGCTGCGCGGATTACTCCGTGCGGGAATTATGTTGACGCGGATGTCGCATACGCGCTGAACGGCCAGCCTATACGCATGTACTCTGGACGATGCGCATGCGTGAGATTCACCTGATGGAAAACTGAATCCTTCGCTAACAATCGACAACTCATACAGTAACAACCTACTTACGGAGCAGAATAATGAACTGGAAGCTGCGCTGCAGAGCTTGGAAGCTGATGCTCCTAATTACAGGCATCATGGTGGTTTCGTCGTGCCGTGCACAGGTCAACATATCTGCCCAGATGCATAGTCTAACTGGCCGCTGGGTAACAATGGGTAAGACGTTGCGTAACGGAGAACAGGACAAGTCCTTCTTTGACCTAAAGCAGGACGGCAACAGGCTATCCGGCTCCATCCGTTGCCTGGGATACTCAATAAACATCAAGGGTACGATGAGCGGCAATCATTTTGAAATATTCGCCGCGGACCAGAACAACACCGGCCCTGACGTGGTCGGAGATCTTATAGGTAAGGAGTTGCACGGAAGGTGGTGGGGAGTCCCGTTTATGGCGCGACTGGGGACAACCGACGACGACTTGCCGGCGTTGAAGTATGTCGATCCTCCATCTCTACACGACGTGCCATTCAATGGTCTGGCACAGACGCCGCCCATGGGATGGAATAGCTGGAATCTCTTTGCCGACAAGGTGGATGACCTGACCGTGCGTGCGATGGCGGACGCGATGGTATCGAGCGGAATGCGCGATGCAGGTTATATCTATGTGAACATCGACGACTCGTGGGAGGGCCTGCGGGACGCGAAGGGGGTACTGCATACAAATTCCAAGTTCCCCGACATGAAGGCGCTGGCGGACTATGTGCATTCCAGGAGACTGAAGATCGGCATCTACACCTCGCCGGGGCCACGCACCTGCGCAGGATACCCAGCTAGCTACGGCCATGAGGAGCAGGATGCAAAGATGCTTGCTTCCTGGGGTATCGACTATCTCAAATACGACTGGTGTAGCGCGGCAGACGTCTATTCCAACGACAAACTCCAGTCCGTCTACCAGAAGATGGGAGACGCGTTGCAGGCAACAGGCCGGCCCATCGTTTACAGTTTGTGCGAGTATGGCCTGGGGAAAGTGGAGACGTGGGGCGGTAAAGTTGGCGGCAATCTATGGCGGACGACATACGATATCCGAGATGAATGGTCAAGTATGATTTCCAACATCGAGAAGCAGGCTTCTACCGCGACGTATGCTGGACCTGGCCATTGGAATGACCCTGACATGCTGGAGGTGGCCAACGGCCACATGATCGACGATGAGTATCGCACCCATATGAGCCTGTGGGCGCTTTCAGCAGCGCCGCTTCTGGCCGGTAACGATCTGCGCAATATGACGGAACAAACCAAAGCTATCCTGCTGAACAGAGAAGTAATCGCAATCGACCAGGACCCCTTGGGCAAACAGGCGGCTCCGTTGAAAAACGGCGACTTGGAAACCTGGATAAAACCGCTGGCCGACGGCAGTGTTGCTGTCGGGGTGGTTAATCTCGGAGCCGTCCCAGCCAACGCGACAATTCTTGCGAGTAACTTAGGGTTGCGGGGCCAGGTAAAAACTGCGCGCGACCTTTGGGTGCATAAGAATGTGATGTTCAAGGACGGGAAATTCAGCGGGATCGTGCCTTCTCATGGAATCTTGTTACTTCGTGTAAGTGCAGAGTAACTGCATGATTGCAGACCGCCTATTTACCGTGTATCGAATCGTTGTCTTTCCACAAGACACCGCGATTCGCTGAGTGAAACCAGGTGAAGGATCGGAAAGCTCTGATTACTGGATGGGTTGATGCCCTCGAGAGACTGAAAGGATGAGCAGAGCTTTGAACAATCGATTCGGTGGATCACTATTGTTAAAGTACGCGGGAAGTCTGCCTTTGGTGTCAATGATACTTACATGCTCCTCCAGCGCGTCTCAGAGTGCCTCAGCGAACGGAAGTACACCACCCACAGGATACAGCAACAGTGCAGTATCGACGGCAGCTTATACCATTAACTTGTCCGCGGTAATTCCTGCAAATGTGACGCTTCCATCATTTACGCGAAAGTCGGGCGGATACTATATGGGCTCAACTCTGACTGCCGATCTTGGCACATGGACCAACAGCCCAACATCTTATTCGTGCACCTGGTATATCAATGATCGGATCGAACAGGCCGCGGCGCCATGCGACAACCTCTCGAACGTCTCGCATTTCTATCTGAAGAATTACTACTACGGCGAAGTGCCGTCCGTTCTAGCGACGGCAATCAATTCGGAGGGGAGCGCGACGGCGACTTCCGCGCCAACAGGGACCTATATCACCAGAGCGGCGACTCAAGCAGTGCGGGCTGACGACCTCGACGATGCTATAGGCGCGGCCACCCATATGAACGAGACCGGGGCCGAGTATTGGAGCACAGTAGGGTATTCGTGTAGCCTCGCGAACGTCTCGACAGCACTCACGTATTTGCCGTACCTGAACCATCTGCGCGGAGGCTGGGGTTATGAGAATAATGCGAGCCTTATTCACGAAACGTATCCAAATGTGACGTTCGTTGTTGCCGTTTCGTGCTGTTCCGGCTACTTCGGCCCAGCGGCGCCACCAGATCCGAATACGGGAGATACGTCGAAAGCATGGCTGCTCGCCAATACGGGCACTATAGAGTCACTTGAGGGCGCAAATGAAATTGATGCGGAGACCAACTACTCCTGTCCGCTCACCGAGGACGGGGTTTGTCCTGGCAATAATAATCCTCCGACCCAGGCACAAATAAACGCCGCTTACACAAATGCCATGGCTGATCAAACGATATTATGGTCGGCTTTCTCGCCCGTTATGCCTGTTCTGACGCCGACCATGCAAAGCCCGAACAACATGGTCAATATTTATGGTGTCGGATCGACCGGTGTGAATCCGTCTAATTTCAGCTTCGTCAATGAGCACTATTACACCGAAGTTCAAGCCAATCAGGGTATGCAGTGGTCATACCTATATGCTCAAGACTTTCAGAAGCCGTCAGCGAATGGTGTTGCGCCAGTCCGTGGCAGTGTCTTTCAAGAGATCGTAGAGCGCCCGACACTCATCACGGAAACGGGCTGGATGGACTGTCCTCCCGGCCGGGTAAGCGGCAGTTGTACGAAAAACACGCCGGATGCCACGATTGCAAAGCTACTTCCATCAATGCTTCTGGATGCGCACAACGCTGGTGTTTATAGGACGTTCGTCTATCAGCTCTTGGATGAACTGCCTGACCCCGGCACAGGCAATGGCAATGAGAGTTATCATAACGAGCTTTTTTCGTTAGACACACTTGCTAACTACAGTCCGGTTTCTCCGAAGCCGCAGGCAACGGCACTCCAGAACCTTATGGCGTTCATGCACGATAGCAGCGCGTCAGCCAAGACGTTTGATCCTGGGCAGTGGAGCTATTCGTTGACGGGGTTGCCTGATAGCGGATTCACCCCCCCTTATCAAAAAGGCCAGAGCCCTCTGCTCCAGCGCGGTGACGGCAAATTCATCCTTGCTGTGTGGGATGATGTGGTGCTCTGGGATGTTTCCGCTGGAACAGCAATTCCCGGGGTCCCCGCGCCGACCCATCCGGTTCTCGTACCGGTCGTAGTGCCATCGGCCGTGTCTCAAGACGATCCTGTAACAGATACAACGACGACGCTCACACCAAGCGCCTCGATGACGCTAGATCTGCCTGATCGTCCGATTTTCCTGCTAATAACGACATGATCGTTAGTTGTGCGTTGGGTACCGCAAAGTGATGACGGGTGCCTGTAATTTCGGGAGAAGTTTAACGGAATTCCATAACCACCACCTAACCCAGCATTTTCGATGCGTTTAAGTTCCTATGAGGGTCAATGATTCGAGCAATCCGCGCCACATCTTGTCTACTACTCTTTTGCAGCGTTGTTCTGCACTCACAACCTCAGAGAGAAGCTGCGCTCTGGAATTTCTTTGAATCTGCCCAGGCTCTGCAGTCCGTCAAGGTGGAGAACGGCAGCATCAGTCGCACGTCGGAAGATGCCACCGACGGACATGCTGGTATCAAAGTAATCTTTGCCGGCTCTGGGAGCACGTCCTTGCGTTTTCAAAACGCTGGCGGCCCATGGGATTGGAGCGCGTACGGCGGCATTGCTTTTGAACTGATCAACCCCTCTGCTGACGAGATCAGCTACTCGGTCCGGATAACAGACAACTCTTCCAACGTTGTGAGTGGTAACGGTGAAATTGGGCCCGGACTCAAAGTCACCTACGTCTATCCACTTGGGCCTACATCGCCCGCGGACTACGGCATGGTGGGTGCCCCGCCGTTTCCTGGCATCGTTCCAGTGACGTATGTGGCCAAGACTCGAATCGACGAGCGCCATGTCAGAGAGTTCGTACTCTCATTTGCCAAGCCCCGTTCCGCCTCTGGCGTCTTTCTCGACAACCTTCGGTTCCTGCCTCCGGTTTCCTACGATACAATTGTTGATCAGTTCGGACAGTACAGACGTGAAAACTGGGCCGGGAAGCTAAAGCAGGAAGCAGAGATCCCGCTGCGTCGCAAGCAGGAAGAGTCCGAAATAGTGAGTACGCCTGCTCTCGCGGACCGCGACGAGTATGGCGGATGGGCCTCCGGTCCTCAACTTCCTCCCCTCGGATTCTTTGCTACCGTACAGCGCGACGGGAAATGGTGGCTGGTGGATCCTCGCGGGCATTTGTTCTTTTCTGTCGGCATAGACTCCATCTCGCTGCACGAGAGCCAAACTTTGATCGAAGGAAGAGAAAGGATGTTCACTTGGCTGCCGGGTGCGGATGATCCGCTCGCGAAGCACTTCGGATACGCTGACCAGGTTCTCTATGGTCCAATCAAGAAAGGACGCTCCTTCGACTTTTATGGGGCCAATCTTGAACGGAAGTATGGGGCCAATTTCACCCAGCTCTGGCGGTCTTTCGCTCTTGATCGCATCCATTCCTGGGGATTCAACACGCTCGCCAACTGGTCCGATCCAGGATTGTTCTCTCGAAAGCTGGTTCCATACACCGCAACCTTAGGTATTCATGGTGACTATGCCCGCGTTTCGAGCGGAGTCGATTTCTGGGGGAAGATGCATGACGTGTTCGACCCAAGGTTTGCCGCGGCAGTCGACGCCAGCATGAGAAAGGGCACGAAGAAATATCGCGATGATCCCTGGTGTATAGGTTATTTTATCGACAATGAGATTGCCTGGGGCGGTGGCGAGGACGAGCGCCAGCACTATGGATTGGCCTACGGAACACTGGCAGCGGATTCAGACTCACCGGCAAAGAAGGCGTTTCTGAGGCAGCTCAGAGGCCACTATAAGCGAATTGCGGCGCTGAACAATGCTTGGAATACAGATTTCAAGTCCTGGAAACAATTATTGCAGAACTCTTATAGGCCTAATTCTGCACTGACTGTGCAGATGAAGTCCGACTTTCAGGTGTTCGTCGCGGCGTTTGCGGAGCAGTACTTTCGGATTATCCGCGACGCGGTAAAGAAGTACGACCCCAATCATCTCTACCTGGGGTGCAGGTTCGCCTGGAGTACTCCGGAAGCGGTAAAAGCAGCGGGGCAGTATGCGGATGTGGTCAGCTTTAATGTCTATCGTTCCCACCTTGAAACGTCGTTTTGCCCGCCTGAGCTGCACAAGCCTTGCCTCGTGGGGGAGTTTCACTTTGGTGCCATGGATAGCGGCATGTTTCACACCGGTCTGATCATGGCACCCGACCAGCAGGCACGTGCAGAACTATATCGTCAGTTCTTGGGAAGCGCGCTGGACAACCCAGCAGTAGTAGGGGTTCATTGGTTTCAGTATGTGGATGAACCGCTTACAGGGCGCACTTACGACGGCGAAAACTATAACATTGGCTTTGTTGATGTGACAGATACACCGTACCCCGAAATGGTGGGCGCTGCGAGAGCAATCCATGCCACAGTCTACGAGCGCCACTCGGCTAAGTGACTATTAGCTATCTTGGACGATTGTTGCATGTCTGGTGTGCCTGGCCCTTTATACCAGTGGAATAGCTGGTACAGTGACCGCATGTATAGGTAACCACAAGTGATACTTGTCTCGTACGTACCATTCCTGGCTGCATGGCGGAGGTAGGAGGTACCGGAAGTGACAGACTACTTCAGATTGAACTCAAACTGTCGCGTTGCAGTTAAATCGGATCTTCCGCACTTTCGGTGCAGGTTCACGCTGCTTTTGAGATATCCCAAGGCAGTACCCTGGCTTTGAGAAGTTCGAATCCGGCTCGTCCGTACCTCTGGCGTTTGATTGCCTTGTGAGTCGGTTAATTTGCCCCTCGATTGGGCCGTTGCTCCAAGGTGTCGTGGTCGATAGCTCGACAGCTTGCAAGTCGCGACGTAGCGTGCTGGCAAACTGAGTGACGAAGGGGAATCCTGAAGCTGTAGCCGAATCGATCCATTGGTTCAGCTTCTTGGCGCTTCGCCATCTGAGCATGGCCCCGAATCGGAGACTGAGTCGGCGCAACTCATGAGCCTTCGGGCAGAAGCGAAAGAGCGCATCCAGATGTCGTTTCTGTGATTCTGACAGTCCTGGCGGCGGCATAGTTAGCAGTGCCGCCACGCGCCCTGCAGAGTAGTGAGTGCGCGTCATGGATGGCTGCAATCCGAGGCGTAGGCTCTGCAGGAAGAGGGCTTGATCCCGTCGCCTGTCGCTTCGGATCCTTCGCTCGGGAGAGCCGAAGCAGGCTGATGCACTGATCGCAGCATATGGCGGCTGGCACAATCCCGGCGGCATGGCTTCATCTGGATCATAACGCTCACTAGCCACCCGCGCTACACCCGCATTAGGGTCGCGGAAGTTGCCCGCCGATCACTCGGCATCCTGCAAGAGGCTGAGCACCGAGTTGTCAGAGAGCAGCGCCGGAGCTTGGAAGTGGGCGATGGCGCGATGGCCGATGCGGAAGACGCCAGCATCGGAAGTGCCGATCCAGATGTTGACCTCCACGTCACGCGGGGCGGGCTGATCGCACAGATTTCTTCGCCGTAGCCGGCCACGATGTCTTAGGTTGGCCTCCCATCACAAGCGCCGTCGGCCGTGGCTGGGCGATTTCAACCCTATTTGTGCAACAACGCCGCGTGGCTCCATGCTCACCGCAAGCTGCAAAAAAAGGGCGTCCTATCCGTCTCTGGGCGGATGGCAGCCATTTCTACCCGAGCCTATCGTTGGTTTGGTTCATCGCCAGGGGTCGGGGTCATCGCGCATGCATGGCCAGGTCGACCACCGGCGCCAACCATTTTGGAGGCTTTCATGAGATGGAGAGAGGATCGAGGGCGAATGCAAGAGGAACGATTGAACAGAAAACTTGAAGAGGTGGGTGAGGCCGCGCCTGGGTCTCACTCGCGCTTTCTCAATACGATTGCGGTTTGGAGAAAACGCGTGAAAATGCGAGAGCTTCGATCGATCGAGATTGTGGCTCTTGTCATGATGCTGATGTCGCTTGGCTGCGCCCAAGCACAATCAAGAGATGCGAGGTACTGGCCGTTCAGCGCGGCATCGGCGTGGAACAGCCCGATTGGAAATGGCGCGGTGTATGCCACTGTCCCAAACTGGTCGTCGCTGAGCGGCGGATTCAATCCGACCGCGTGGACGGTGTCCGTGGGCCTCACGACCACTTCGAACTCTGAAGACAAACTGTATGTAAATACCGGGACGACTACCGGAAACTATGCGTGGCTGGCGGCCGGCAAGTCCGGATGCAACATTTCCGCAAAGAATGCCACGACGCTTCTGTCTACTTCTACGCAGTCGATCGTCTTTGAGGCGAATCCGTATTCGACGATCGGCACGGGCAGCGAAAATTCCCAGACCATCTGGCCGGCGAGCTACAACCCGATCAGCGCGGACTACTCTACGCTCTTTTATATTCCGTCGGGGTTATGCGCATCGCCTGACACTGATGGCTTGCTTGCGGTCGTCCAGCCCAACGGGTGGGTGATGGAAGCCTACGAGGGCATCACCACGGCCAGCGGCGATTTGATTGCCGGGAATGTCGCCGGCTACTACGATTTGCAGGGCGACGGAAGCGGGTGGCAGAATGGCCGCCGCGCCAGCATGGTTCCAGCGATTGCCGGACTGATTCGCACCGGCGAAGTCAAACAGGGAAACATCCCGCACGCGCTTGCGGCCACCTTGTCCCCGACCATTCTTACCGAAGAGGCGGCGTGGCCGGCATACGCATTTGACACCAACAGCGGCTATACCGGGACGCTTCCCATGGGTTCGCTCATGGCCATCCCGCCCAGCGTGAACCTTTCTACTCTCGGCCTGACCGCAAGCGGCTTGATTGTGGCCACGGCGGCCCAGAACTACGGCGTCTACATTGTCGACCGTGGAGGAACGGGAGGCATCACGTTCCAGGTCCAATACGAGGACAACGATGCTACATTCTCCAATAATGACGCCACCATCATCGCGCAGCAACTTCAACAGGTGACCAACAATTCCCAGACGACTCCCGGTGGCGGCGGAACGGAATTTCGCGCTCCGGCCGCTCCTCCCTTCTCGAATTGCGATTCGTGCACCTATAGCAGCACAGCTCCACAGGCTGCGACTTATTGAGGCATGCGGACAACATGAAGGCGGCGTGAAGTGACAACCGGGTGCACAGGCAGTCGCAACCCAGCCACGGAACATCGAAAGCGAAACCAGAGTAGTTATGCCCCAGTTGAGGATAGGCGAGGCGGCTTCTTGTTGAGGAGGAAGAGCCACTCGGCATCCTACCTCCAGGGACAGCCACTCTGGTTTCGGTATAGTGGCGAAGAGCGCGGTCGCCGCCTCTCCGCCACGTGCTCTGTTTCCTGCGGCCGCTCCAGGTTTCGATACCGGGGCTTTGGCTATCATGGCGATCGATCGCACAGCGCAAAATCGCGCGGTCGGAAACAAAGGGTGGGAAACCGCGATCGATCGTTGAAAATCAATGTGTGAGGGAACGATGAAACGCCCCGTGCTTCTTCTTTTCTTTGGCTTGTCTTTGTGCGCCTCTGTCTCTGCCACGACCTGCAAGGATCTTGCCGGACTGACCCTGGCAAATGGCAAAATCACCGGGGCGTACCTTGAATCGGGAGAAGCGGTTGGGGTTTCCGGTTCTGCCCCGATGCACAATCTCCCCTCGTTCTGCCGCGTTGCCGCTACGCTCATGCCGTCCGGCGATTCCAATATCAGAATCGAAGTCTGGATGCCCGCTTCCGGCTGGAACGGCAAGTATGAAGGAACCGGCAACGGCGGCTACGCGGGATCGATTCAGTACCCGGATCTCGCGGCTGGGTTGCGTCGCGGCTACGCGGTCGCCAACACCGACATGGGCACTTCTCCGTCCACGATGGAAGACGGCGATGCTCTTGTGGGCCACCCTGAGAAGTGGCGGGATTGGGGTTCGCGCTCGACGCACGAAATGACGGTTGCCGCAAAACAGATCATTCGCGCGTATTACGGAAAGGAACCTGAACTCTCCTACTTCGTTGGCTGTTCCACCGGCGGGCAGCAGGGGCTGGTGGAAGCGCAGCGCTTTCCCGACGACTACGACGGCATTCTCGCCGGAGCTCCGGCCAATAACCGCACCCGGCTTCACATGGGTTTTCTATGGGACTTCACTGCGGCGCGGAGAAACCCGGAAAGCTTCATTCCTGCGTCGAAGCTGCCTCTCATTTCAGAGGCGGTGCTGAATACCTGCACCGCGCAGAAGGCCGCTGCATCGGATCGATTCCTGTCGAATCCGATCGACTGCCAATGGAACCCGCAGGCGCTTCTGTGCAAAGCGGGCGACTCTCCCGGCTGTCTTACGCAGGAACAGATCGAGACCGTCCGCGACCTTTACGGCGGGCCTGTGAATCCGGTGACGCACAAGCCCATTTATCCCGGTCTGCTGCGCGGCAGCGAGTTCGATTGGAGCTACCTGATGCCGCCGAGCAGAGAGCCTCGCTTCGATTCCCTGTTCAAGTGGACCTTCGGCGCAACCTGGGATTGGCGGACCTTCGACTTCAATCGCGATGTAGCAGCCGTCGACGCCAGGATGGCGCCCATGCTGAACGCCACCGATCCCGACCTGCACGCGTTCAAAGCCCGCGGTCACAAGCTTATCGTCTATCACGGATGGGCGGATGTGGTTGTTCCTTCGCTGGAATCGATCAACTATTACGTGGCCGTGGAGAATGCTCAGACGACTGAAGCTGCAAGCCGCCATCGCGGCACGCTGGAAGATACGCAGGAATTCTACCGGCTGTTTATGGTTCCCGGCATGGCGCATTGTTCCGGAGGTACGGGTCTTAACAGCGTGGATGCGTTCGGATCGCTGGAACTGTGGGTCGAGAGGGGCGTTGCGCCAGAGAAGATTGTGGCAAAGCGCATCGAGAAAGGAGTTACGCAGATGGCGAGGCCCATTTGTCCCTATCCTGAGACGGTGCGCTACAACGGGACGGGCGACAGCAACGATGCTGCGAACTTCTCCTGTTCGAGTCCGATTCATGAAGACGGAAAATAACGCGCCTGTGCTGGCGACCCCGGGGCTGTCGATTGCGCCACGGACAGCCATGGGCATCGGAGCTTATCATGCAGCCGGGACGGATTGTTTGAAACAGACCCTCAGGACGCGGAGAAAGCTGTGCACAGTTGCGCTCGTTGCGGCGTTTCTGCTTCTTGTACCGGACTTTCCTCGCGCATTTGGACTTGAATCGCAGGCCGCCTCCATCCCTGGCTATACCCGGCAGCTTTGGCAGACGCAGGACGGTCTTCCCGAAGGAATCGTCCAGGCCCTCGCGCAAACTGCGGACGGTTATCTCTGGGTGGGCACCACCGGAGGGCTGCTTCGCTTCGATGGCGCGCGGTTTACGCTCTTCGCCCAGGCCAACACACCGGCGTTCCATGCGGACAGTGTCTTTTGCCTTGCGCGATCACACGATAATGCGCTCTGGATCGGAACGGAAGGGGGAGGGCTGATCCGTTATCGCGATGGGGCGTTTCGCTCCTTCTCGCACGCCGATGGCCTGACCGACGATTTCATTCGCACCGTATTCGAAGACAGCCAGGGCCGCATTTGGGTTGGGACCGACGGCGGTCTCTTCCGGGTGCGGGGAGATTCCGTGATCTCCGTTCGCTACCCGGAGATGGGCGCGGAGCCTGTGGCTGTTCATGCCATTGCCGAGGATCGTCAAGGATCGATTTGGGTCGGTGGCTCGAAGCTCTTCAGACTGATGGGAGACGGGGCGGTCGAGTATCCCCTTCAGGGAGTACCGGAACAGCTTGCCATCAAGTCTCTCTTGCCGCAGCAGGACGGAACGGTTCTGGTTGGCACCGTGTCGGGATTAATGCGCCTCCGGATCGGCTCAGGGCACGCAAGCGCGGCCTGGAGCAGGGTGAATGGAGTTGCCGGAACGGTGCGTGTCTTGCGCAAAATGAAGGAAGGCTCCGTCTGGATTGGAACCGTTGGCCACGGTGTTTTTGTCCTCGACAATGGATCGCTCAAGAAATACGCAGCGCCGGACGTGCTCCCCAGTAATATCGTTCTTGCTATCGACGAGGACACGGAAAGCAATATCTGGCTCGGCATGCAAACCGGGATGCTGCGGCTGAGCAGGACGGAAGTGACAGCCGTCAAAATTCCCGGCGTGGCCGATTCCGATTTTGGAAGCATTTCTCGCGACCGTCGCGGCGATCTCTGGATTGCATCGTCGCATCTCTACCGGTCGCATGACGGAAAGCTGTCGGAATATCGCGTGCCGGGCGCGCAGGATGTGAAAATTCGCAATGTCCTCGAAGACGATAGCGGCGCGCTTTGGATGGGAACCGAGGGGCAGGGGATTTACAAGATCCGCGGACGCAGCATTGTCCACTATACAAAGCAGCACGATGGGTTGGCCAACAACTTTGTTCGGGCCATGCTCCAGGCGCACGACCAAACCATCTGGGTCGCCACCGACGGGGGCATCAACCATTGGGTCAATCAAAAGTGGCAAACTTATTTGCAGAGAAATGGCCTGGCCTATTTCAGCACGCGCACGCTGCTTGAGAGCGCCGACGGAGATATCTGGATTGGAACCGACGGCGGACTAAGTCATTGGCACAACGGGGCGTTTCTTGAGGATGGAATCACCCGCGTACTTCGTCAGGAGAGGGTCTGGTCGATCTATCAGGATTCGGAAGGCGGCTTTTGGTTTGGCACGCGCGGAGACGGTCTTTATCGCTGGCATGCCGGGAAGATGGCCCATTACACCACGACTCATGGATTGGCCTCGAACAGTGTCTATTCGATTCTTGAGGACGCGTCCGGACGAGTCTGGATGAGCGGTCCCAATGCGGTAACTATGGTTACCCGGAAGGACATCGACCTGGCGGGAGACAGCCCCGCATTCCATCCGCGCTTCCAGCTTTATGGAATTTCAGAAGGCCTGCCGACAACCCAGATGTACGGCGGAATTCAGCCGGCAGGCGCGCTTGCCGCCAACGGCGATATCTGGTTTCCGAGTGCCGCGGGGCCAATCCGAATCCATCCGGACGGCCCGGCCGCCAGTAAAGCCCCCACCGTGGTCCTGGATGAACTCAGCATCGATGGCCGCGGTGTGACCTTGGGCAATTCTCTCGACCTGGGAACCGGCGGATCGCGCCTGGACTTTCACTTCCGCGCCATCCAACTTAGCGCGCACGATCGAGTCCGATACCGCTATAGACTCGACGGCTTCGATCCGGGTTGGAATCTCACCACGCAGGGTGTGGCCTCCTACACGAATCTCCCGCCAGGCAAGTACCGGTTTCGCGTCGAGGCCTTCGATGTGAACGATCCAGAACTCAGCACCCAGGCATGGTCGGACCTTCGCCGCCGTCCTCATTTCTATCAAACCGTGTGGTTTGCGTTGCTCTGCCTGGCGTTTTGCGGAGGCGCCGCATGGTCGCTGCATTGGCGAAAGACCCGCCGCATGCAGGAAAAGTTTGACGCCGTGATCGGAGAGCGAAGCCGCGTCGCAGGTGAAATACACGACACTTTGATTCAAGGATGCACCAGCGTCTCCAGTCTTCTTGAAGCGTATCGCAGCCTGGAAGACCAGGGCGTGGAGCACGATAATCAGTTGCTCCACGCGGCATCCCTTCAGGTGAGATCCACGATCGATGAAGCCCGGCAGGCGATTTGGGGATTGCGAACCGGAGCGGTCGCTGTCAAGGACTTTGCCGCCGATCTGACAGAAATCGCCAAGCAGGTCGACAGGGAATTTCAGCTTCCCATCCGCTGCAAGATCAAAGGGCGATCCATGCCGGTTGGCCGCAATGTTGCGCACGAGCTGATGATGGTTACGCGCGAGGCGCTCTACAATGCCGCGCGCCACGGAAACCCGCAAAGCGTGGAACTGCTGGTGCAATTCGATCCGTCTGCACTCGAGATCAGCATCCGCGACGACGGGGCCGGCTTCGAAGTGTCGCAGGCAGCCGGCACCGTGGATCGGCATTACGGGTTGGCTGTCATGCAAGAACGCATCGAACGGCTGGGTGGAAAATTTGCCATCGAAACGTCGGCTGGCCAGGGAGCGCGATTGACAATCACAATGAAAAAGGCGAGATTATTCGTATCATGATCCAGCCATCCTCTGGGCCCTCTGAGAAAATAACCGTTCTCATTGTGGACGACCATCCGCTTATGCGGGTTGGTATTGCCGCTATTATCAATGCGCAGCCGGAGATGCAAGTCATCGGCCAGGCATCCAGAAGCGATGAAGCAATCACGCTCTTCGCCCAGCATCGTCCTGACGTGACCCTGATGGATTTGCGCTTGCCCGATGGAAGTGGAGCCGAAGCCATCCGGCTGATCCACCAAATGGAACCCCAGGCGCGCATTGTGGTTGTGACGACCTATGAAGGCGATGAAGACATCCATCAGGCGATAGCATCCGGAGCCCAGGGCTACGTCATCAAGGGTATGCCCTATGAACTCCTGGTGAGTGCAATCAAAAAGGTGCATCGGGGAGGGCGATTTCTTCCGCCGCCCGTTGCCAAGGCGTTGGCTGAACGCAATCCCGCACAGAGGCTGACCGCGCGGGAAAAGGAAGTTCTGGCCCTGATGATTGAGGGCAAGACCAACACCGAGATTGCCGACCAGCTTGGGATTACACGAGCGACCGTGAAAGCGCACGTGAGCACAATTCTCTTGCGCCTCGACGTTGCCGATCGCACCCAAGCCGTGGTGGCCGCTTTGCGGCGCGGCGTCGCCCACTTCTAAGTGCTGCTCCACACCGCACTTCTGGCCGCCTCTTCACTCCCTCTCGTGAGACCGGAATTGAGCCCAACGAAAAACACAGGCATATCCGTCCAGAGGCGGATGCCAGCCGTTTTCAGCGGAGCCTATGATTCGTTCCGATCCTCCTTAGAGTTGTGCAATCGCATTTGCGCAGATTGAACTCTGGGAGATCAGATCGATTTGGAGGCTTCAATGAGGAAGTGGAAAGGTCAGATTCGTATGCGGCCGAAAGAATTCAAGAGAAAATGGTCAAAGCGGCAATGGGGCCAGGCCTGCGGAATGTTTTTTGTCTTTGTGGCTCTCACCGCATGGGCGCCGTCCCGGTCGCTTGCACAAGGGCTCTTTGGAACGATTACCGGCTCGGTCTTCGATACCACGGGGGCGATGATTCCAGGCGCCACGGTTACGATTACCAACACCGCGACCAACGTCACCGCGGCGGTGAAGACGAACGGCGAAGGCGAATTCACGGTCACCAGCTTGAACCCTGGGAGCTATCGGGTTGTGGCTGTAGCGCAGGGTTTCAAGCGGGCAGTGGCCAATGATGTCATCCTGCAAGTGGATGCCCGGCAGAAGGTCAACCTTCGCCTGCAACCTGGAGGGAGCACTGAGACGATTGTCGTCACCGCAATTTCTCCTTTGCTGCAGACCGAGCAGTCGTCCGTCAGCCAGAACATCACGGACAGGGAAATCTCCGAATTACCGGTGATAAGCGGCTCGGGGAATGGCTCCGCGGGTCGAAGCATATTCAACCTCATTGGGCTCTCGGGCAGTGTGTCGCAGCAGAAGGGCGAAGGCGGCGACGCCTACGACAACACCCGCATCAATGGCGGTCGGCCGCGCATGGACGACTATCTTCTGGATGGAACCAGTACGGAGCACGTAACCTTTGGCGGGTCAGTGGCCACGCCATCCGTCGATTCCGTTGCGGAAATGAATATCATATCGAATAGCTTTTCAGCCGAATTCGGAAAGGTGAGCGGCGGTGTCATCACGGTCACCACAAAATCCGGCACAAACCAGTATCACGGCTCTGTGTACGAGTATCTTCAAAACGATAAGTTGAACAGCGAAAACTATTTTCAGCCGGTCGGCGTGCCCAAGTATCCGCTCCGTCTGAACGAGTTTGGCGGGACCGTCGGCGGGTTTGTCATCAAGAGCAAGCTTTTCTTTTTCACGGACTACGAGGGATTGGAAGCCTCAGCGACCAATCCGTTACACAATCAACTGGTTCCCGATCCCGCGGCAATCAACGGCGACCTCTCCGGCCTGCTCGAGGGCTCGAAGCCGACGCAGCTTTACGACCCGTCGGGGAACGCCTATCCCAATAACCAGATCCCGGTTAGCCCCATCTCAAAAGCGCTCCTCGCACTTTGGCCCGCGATGAACGGCGGAGAATCGGGCACGGTCGGCGTGGGTTGGTACGATGGAACTACGACCAATGCAACCAGCGTCAATCGTGTCAATCCGCGCGTCGATTGGCACCCAGGGAACAATGACCATCTGTTTGGAGTGGTCCATTATCAACATGAAATGTACGGCAACGAAAGCAGTCTGCCTGACAGCTACTCTTACACGACCAACCCAGACGTCAGCATTACCGCCGGCTGGACCCACCTTTTCAACATTAACAAGCTGAATGATTTTCACTATGGGTACACCCATCGCTGGCCAATCCGGACGCCCCACGGCTATGGAACGGTCGACGATAGCTCCTTTGGCCTGACTGGCATCCCAGCCTGCAACCTAACGGCATCGAATGGCAAGTGCGGAGCCCCCGAGTTGAGCGTGGGAAGCTGGGCAGGAGTTGGCAGTGGCGGAATGTTGATCGAACCTGCCGGGCAATACGAATTTCTCGATGCTCTCACGATCATGCACAAGACGCATACCATCAAAATCGGCGCCGAGGTGCGCAGGGCCTCGCTGAACAATATTCAGCCCCAGGCTCCCGAAGGAAAGTTCGCCTTCGACGCTAAAGCCGGCACAAAAAATGCGATTGCAAACTTCCTGATTGGCTATATGGACACGAGCTCGATTAATGAGCAATCGGAGTATACTCTGTCGAGAACCTGGGCGGATGCGTTGTTCATTCAGGATGACTATCGAGTCACTCCCAAATTCACCCTCAATCTCGGCATGCGCTGGCAATACGATCCTTCATGGCACGAGCAGAACCGTCAATTGGCCAGCTTCGATCCATATAACCTGACATGGACGCAGATGGGACTCAACGGCGCTCCCCAGGGATCCATCGATACGCATTGGGCCGAGTTTGCGCCGCGTGTAGGTTTCGCCTACAACCTGATGCCCAGGACCGTATTTCGCGCCGGATTCGGCATCACCTATCCAGGGGTGTACGGGCATGGCGCCCAGGGAGATGGCAATGCCAGCCCGAACGTCAGCACAGTTACGACGTTCGGCCCCGGAACGTATCTCTCCCAATTGCCCGCCGTGAATGTGCCCAACCCAACAGGGACGTTGGCCTCCTGGCAAGGGTCGTGGTTTTACTACACACCTCGCACGCAGGGAACAAATTACTTTGAACAGTGGAATGTTGTTCTTGAACAACAGCTCACAAAGAACATTGCGCTTACGCTGAGTTATCACGGAAGTCATGGCGCCCATCTCCCGGTCAACAGCTCTTACAACCTTTGTCAGGACTCTCAGCTTGACCTGGCCCAGAATGGGTACAACGCGCAATCCATGGACAGTCCCTATTGCGCGCCTGGAAACTACAACGCGCTGGGCGGCTACTCCTACGCGGATTTGGTCTTCCCCGGCTGGTGGGGTCTCTCCAGCTCCGTCTACCATGCGGGGGAAGCTAAAGTCGAAAAGCGCTTTGCGGACGGCTTGTCGTTCCTGAGCACTGTCACCTGGAGCAAATTGATGGACGACTCTTCCTCCGACTGGGCATCGATTGGCGGAAGCGATATGTATGGTCAGGACTTCTATCATCGAAGCGCAGAACGTTCGGTGAGTGCGGGCGACATTCCGCTCCGTTGGGTTCTCTCCGGAATTTACGAGATACCAGTGGGCCGCGGTCACCGCCATCTGAGTCATGGAGTGCTGGGTGAGACAATCGGGGGCTGGCGGACAACCGGAATCTACTCTCTTTCTTCCGGCGATGCAGTTGGTATGACGGACGGCGGCTGGCTGAATGAGCCGACCAACACCTTTGCCACTCGCCCCAACATCGTTTCAAACCCCATGCCCAAGGGGTTCAAGCGCAGCACAGCGGAGTGGTTTGACACCTCGGCCTTCGATTGGTCGGGTACATGGAATGGCGACTTCTACTCGAACCTCAACGCTCCCAATCTGTTGGATGGGTGGTATCCAAACCCAGCCTACGCCTTTGGTAATTCCGCCCGGTTCAATTCGCACGTGCGCGCCGGCGGAGTGAATAACCTGGATTTCTCATTGCAGAAGGAGATAAGCATCCCGAAGCTGGGAGAGTGGAGCGGCCTGGAGTTACAGGCGGATGGATTCAACGCGTTGAACCATCCGCAGTTCCAACCGCCGGACAGTTATGGCAGTCCCTTGTTCGGCGTGGTGTCCGGCACCAGAAACAACGGCCGTATACTTCAAGTTGGAGCGCATCTGCATTTTTGAGTTAAGAAATAAGGCGCCTCGCCGGGCATTCCCCGGCGAGGCGCTTCCTGTTAGCCATCAAACCTCTTAGGAGCAATAGAGTGAAATCAAAATTACTATTCTTCCTCGTGCTGGCATTCGCGGTGTCAGGCATGGCGCAACAGTCCCCGGTTGGCAGAGACTGGAGGACATGGCCCTTTAGCAGTTCGTCTCCATGGAATACTCCCATTGGCAGTAGCGCGCAATTCCGGGTCGTGCCGGGATGGGACTCGCTGGATGCGGGCTTCAATCCTGGCCAATGGACAGTCTCCGTCGCCATCGCCGCGGCCAGCGATCCACTGGTCGACCTATACATCAACGCATCCCCAACCTTGGGGAACTGGGGGTGGATTTCGTCCGGTTTTCCTAACTGCAATGTGAGCCCCGCTGATGCTGTGCGGCTTATTCAGGTCTCTTCGCAGAAGGTCGTGAATCAGGGAAACGTCTGGTCTACGCTGAACGACAAGGATCAGGGGAACTCATCGTCCTACTTGCCCCGCGACTACCACAAGGCCAAACAGGATTTCCGCACGAAGTTCCGTATGCCTGCCGGCAGTTGTGCCTCGCGCGATACCGACGCGCTGATGACGTTCATTCAACCCGACGGGTGGGCGCTGGAGACCTATGCAACCGTCACGGTGAGTAATGGGCCTGTAATTTCCGGGAACACTGCCAGTTATTATGACGTGAAAGGGGACGGTACAGGCTGGTGGAACGGCCGCCGCGCCAGCATGTTGCCCGCCCTGGGCGGACTCATCCGGAAGGGCGAAATCGCGAACGGTCTTATTCCTCATGCTCTTGCTGCCACTGTTCCTCCAAAGGTGCTCAAGGAGCAGGCGGTTTGGCCCGCATTCACCTTCGATACCAACGACCACTATTTGAATTGCAAAGACTGTCTGCCGATGGGTTCGCTGCTGGCGATTCCGCGGGACGTGAATCTTGAGTCGCTGGGGCTTTCTCCCGCCGGCCTCGTCGTTGCCCGCGCCGCGCGCGACTATGGAGTCTATGTGGTGGATACGGGCGGAGAAGGCGTGACATTTCAGGTAGAATTCAGGAACCCAGACGCCAGAGCCCTGCAATTCCAGGATGCTAAGATTATCGAACGAAACCTGCGGCGTGTGGTCAATAATTCCAAAGCAACTCCTGGCGGAGGCGGAGATCCGATAGCTCCCGTGGCTCCGCCCCTGGCCCAGTGAGATCATTCGATGGCTGGATGGCCATCGCGGGTATTGCCTCAAACCATCGCGGTCAAGGTGAATCCCATGCCTTGACCGCGATGCGTCGAACGGAGTAACTCATGCTGAAGGGTATCACTGCGCGTTCCGCTATTTTCCTCACGCTGTTCGCCTGGGCGAGCGGCGTAGCGCCGTCCATAGCGCAAGTGCCTGAAGCCGTCTATTTGTGGCCTCAGGGGGCGCCTGGCTCCGAGGGCAAGACGGCGTCGGAAACAGTGCGCCTCAGCGATGGCGAACACATTATCTCCAGCATTCATCGTCCGTCGATTCTTCCCTACCTTCCCTTGAAGAACATGGCGACAGGCGCCGCGGTGCTGGTTATTCCCGGCGGCGCACACCGGGAGTTATGGATGGATCATGAAGGATATAGGGTTGCCGCATGGCTCAGTGGGCACGGTGTGGCGGCCTTTGTGCTGAAGTATCGACTGGCGAAAGAGGAGGGTTCTAGTTACACCGTGGAGGGAACCGAACTTGGCGACGTGCAGCGCGCACTTCGGCTGATACGCAGCCGGGCCGTGGAGTGGGGTGTCGACCCCAATCGCCTGGGCGTCATGGGTTTTTCAGCCGGAGGGGAACTGGCCGCGCTGGCGAGCACGCGCTACGACGCGGGCAGTCCCGATGCGGCCGATGTGATTGAGCGCAAATCGTCTCGCCCGGCGTTTCAGGCGCTGCTTTACCCGGCCATTCCGCGTGATATGAGACTATCGAAGGACACACCGCCAGCCTTTCTTGCTTGCGGCGAAGCGGATCGCGAGGATATTGCGTTGGGGGTTCCCGAGTTATACCTGGCGCTCAAGAAAGTTGGTGTTTCCGCCGAACTCCACGTCTACGCGAAGACGGGCCACGGCTTCGGACTGCGCGACAGTAATCATGGCCCCGTTGCCGGCTGGATCGCGCTGTTCGATGAATGGCTTGACGTCCAGGGTTTTCTCCATCGTCCGTAGTCCCGCGGCTGGCAAGGGCCGCGTGAAGTCCCCTGTCCCATATTGTTTGTAAGGGCGCGGCTTCAGCAGCGCTGCTGGAAATGCAAATGGGCAGTTACTCTAAAGGGAGAGGAGATCCCCCGGCTCTGCCGGGGTGGCAGTAGCAGTTTGAC
>CAYQOQ010000044.1:0-30018 GCA_964419175.1 uncultured Occallatibacter sp.
GATCCACTTGGCATTCCTCCGCCTGCTGCTCAGAAGATCGTAAACAGGCTCTTAGGCGTTGATGGCCATGCCTTGGACGGCACCGTAGGCGTCGAGCATGGACTCGGCTAGGGTGGGGTGGGCGTGGATGGTGAACATCATGTCTTCGACTGTGCCTTCGAGCTCGAGGACGGCAACGGCTTCGGCGATGATTTCGGTGGCTTGCGGGCCGAGGATGTGAACGCCGAGGATTTCGCCGTATTTGGCGTCGGCGACGATTTTGACAAAGCCGTCGTGATTGCCAAGGATAGTGGCCTTTGCGTTGCCCGCGAAGGGGAACTTGCCGACCTTCACTTCGTAGCCTTTTTCTTTTGCCTGCCCTTCCGTGAGGCCCACGGAGCCGATTTGCGGCTCGGTGTAGGTGCAGCCGGGGATGCGGTCGCGGCGCAGAGGACGGAAGGGGCGGCCGGCGATTTTGGCGGCGGCGACCATGCCGCTCATGGAGCCGACGTGAGCCAGTTGCGGTAGGCCGAAGACGATGTCGCCGATGGCGTAGACGCCGGGCTCGGCGGTCTGCTGGGCTTCGTCGACTTTGATGAGGCCGCGTTCGAGTTCGACTTTGGTTTTTTCGAGACCGATGTTTTCTGTGCGTCCGGCGCGGCCTACGGCGATGAGAACCTTTTCGGCTTCCTTGATTTGGGACTTGCCGTTGGCGTCGGTGTAGGAGACTTTGACGCCGGTGGGGGTCTTCTCGACCTTTTCAACTTTGGCGCCGGTGTTGACGTCGATGCCGCGTTTCTTGAAGAGGCGGGTGATCTCTTTCGATATTTCCTCGTCTTCGACGGGGACGACGCGGGGGAGGAATTCGAGGATGGTGACCTCGGTGCCGAAGCTGCGGAAGATGGAGCTAAACTCCATGCCGACCGCGCCGGCGCCGATGACGATGAGGGACTTGGGAACGCTGTCGATGGAGAGGATTTCAATGTTGGTGAGGATGCTGCTGTCGGGTTGGAGACCGGGGAGCATTTTGGCGGAGGAGCCGGTGGCGAGGATTACGTTTTTGGCTTTGACCTGGCTGGCGTTGTCGGTGGCTGGGGTGACTTCGACGGTGTGGACACCGGATTGCGCCGGGCCGGTGAGACGGCCGGAACCGACGATGACGGCGATCTTGTGCTTCTTCATCAGGAATTCTAGGCCCTTGACGTGCTTGGTGATGATGGAGTTCTTGCGGGTGAGAACGGCGGACCAGTCGAGCGAGGGGGTGCCGATGCCGACGATGCCGAATTCGGCGGCGTGCTTGAGGTGGTCCCAGATTTCGGCGTTGAAGAGAAGAGCCTTGGTGGGAATGCAGCCGACGTGGAGGCAGGTGCCTCCGAGTTTTGGGGCATTGTCGATGAGGGCGACTTTGAGGCCGTACTCTGCGCCGCGGATGGCTGCCGTGTAACCGGCCGGGCCACCGCCGATGATGGCTACGTCGTAGATTGTGTCTGTGTCTGCCAAGGGGAACTCCGTTCCGGGGCGCTGCTGACTTGCCGCAAACGCCACATTCCAAGATTCAGTTTAATGGATGAGTGGTGGGACGATTGCGGTTCTGATTGGGATTGAAGACATTGTGCGGAATGGGCGCTTAAGGAAGTTCAGCTTAATCTACATTCCATTGCGAGCATTCCCTCGGAGGCTAAGGCCCGCGATCATTTTTTCGAGGTTTATGTACGGGCTGAAGCCCGTACCCTTCATCGGCTCGAGTTATTTCGCAGTCTGTGAAGCCGTGCCCTTTCAAAACGTGCGCCTATTCAGGGGTTCCTTTGAGACTTTGCTCGACCAATTCGGCGGCGGCGCGAAGCGTTTCGAGGTCGTCGCCGAAGGTGGTGAGCCAGTGGACCTCCGGTTCGCGGCGGAACCAGGTGAATTGGCGCTTGGCGTAGTTGCGGTGGCCTTGCTGGGCGGCCTGGATGGCGGCTTCGACGGTCGAGGTTCCGGAGAGGACAGTCATTGCCTGACGGTAGCCCAGTGAGTCGAGGGCTTTGACTGGGCCGTAGCGGGCGAGGAGGGCGCGTGTTTCCTCGACCAGGCCCGAGGCAAACATGGCGGCGGCGCGGTGGTTGAGGCGGTCGTATAGCTGCTGACGGGGCGGGTTGAGGCCGATGCGCAGGATGCGGAAGCCGGTGAGGGGGTCGCGGGCCATGACTTCTGACATCGGCTTGCGAGCGGCGAGACAGACTTCGATGGCGCGGATCAGTTTGGGCGTGTCGTTGGCGTGGATGCGGGCGGCGGAGGCTGGGTCGAGTTTGGTCAGGAGGCGATGGAGCCAATCTTTGCCGTGCTTCGCTTGGGATTGAGCGAGGCGGGCGCGGAGATCGTCCTGGCGGGAGGGACCGGCGAAGAGGCCATCGGTGAGGGCGCGGAGGTAGAGGCCGGTTCCGCCGGTCACGATGGGGAGGCGGGAGCGAGAGGCGATTGCGCGCAGGGCGGCGCGGGCCTGGCGGCTGTATTCGCCGGCGGTGAAGGGCTGGTCGGGGTTGGCGACGTCGATGAGGTGATGGGGCAGGCGGGCGCGCTCTTCGGCCGTGGGCTTGGCGGTGCCCAAGTCCATGCCGCGATAGACGGCGACTGAATCACAACTGACGATTTCGCCGGAGAAGCGTTCGCCAAGGACAAGGGAGAGCGCGGTTTTGCCGCTGCCGGTGGGGCCTAGGAGGAGGAGGGCTAAGGGCTCGGCCGCGGCGGAGCCGCTGTTCAACGTCTGTGCAGGACTCATGGACGCCACCAGCCGGGAGGGAAGATCCATTTGGGGTTGGTATGGAAGAGCGTCCAGACTATGATCGCCGCCGCGACAAGCAAGATGCCAAACACCTGGTTGCGCCGATAGCGGCGCGTCTGTTCGGCGCGGTGCGCTTCTTCGGCTACTTGCTCGTAATACGGCTTGATGCGGGTTTCAACCATTCCGGATCTCTCTGGATTGCCTGTTGGCCAGACAGCTGGCGCACCACGCATCAGTATAGGCGAGCGGTGAGTTTAGCTGTTTCGCCGTCGTCGTTTGACTTCCACCACCCGCATTGCAGACCATAACGTTTTGGGTCTTGGCAGGACCCTGTGGGAAGGTGTGCTTTTATGAAAGTCCTGATTCTTGGTTCGGGGGGCCGCGAACATGCGCTGGCCTGGGCGGTGAGACAGAGTGGGCGGGTTACGGATGTCGTTTGCGCGCCCGGCAATGGCGGCATTGCGCAGGTGGCGCGGTGTGTTCCGGTGAACCTGAAGGATCTGGACGCGATGGTGCGGCTGGTTGAGGACGAGCGGCCCGAGCTGACCATTGTGGGGCCGGAGTTGCCGCTTTCGCTGGGCATTGTGGATGCACTGCAGGAGCGCGGCTTTCGCGTGTTTGGGCCGACGCGGGCGGCGGCGATGCTGGAGTCGAGCAAGGGTTTTGCGAAAGAGTTTTTGCAGCGGCACAAGATTCCCACGGGCGACTTTGCGGTCTGCGGTACCGTGGCCGAGGTGGAGAAGGCAATCGAGGTCTTTCATACGCCGATTGTGGTGAAGGCCGATGGGCTGGCCGCGGGCAAGGGCGTGATTATCTGCACGTCGCGACGCACTGCCGTCGAAGCGGCGCAGGGACTGTTTACGGGAGTACTGCTGGGCGAGGCGGCGCAGCAGGTGGTGATTGAGGAGTTTCTGGAAGGCGACGAGGTCAGCTTTCTCTGCCTGAGCGATGGGACGCATGTGGCGCCACTGGTGCCTGCGCAGGATCACAAGCAGATAGGCGAGGGCGACACCGGGCCGAACACGGGCGGCATGGGCGTCTACTCGACGGACGAGCTACTGGAGCCAGCGATGACCAAGTGGGTTCTGCACCACATTGCGGAGCCGACAATACGCGGGATGGCGGAAGAGGGCGCGCCCTTTGCAGGCGTGCTGTATTGCGGGCTGATGATGACGGCGCGCGGGCCGCAGGTGCTGGAGTTCAATGCGCGCTTTGGCGATCCGGAGACACAGGCGCTGCTGGTGCGGCTGGAGAGCGACCTGGTGGAGGCGCTGGAGGCGTGCGTCGACGGGCGGCTGGCGGAGACTGAGTTGCGCTGGAACCGCGGCGCGGCGGCCTGCGTGGTGGCCAGCTCAGCGGGCTACCCGGGCAGCTACAAGACTGGATTGCCAATCAGCGGACTTGGCGCGGCCGCACAGGTTCCGGGCGTGCAGGTCTTCCACTCTGGCACGGCGCAGGTGGGCGGGCAGTTGCTGACGGCCGGGGGGCGGGTGCTGGGCGTGACAGCTCAAGGCGAGTCGCTAAAGGAGGCGCTGGCGCGCGCTTACCAGGCGATGGCGGAGATTCACTTTGAGGGAATATACTACCGGCGCGACATCGGGCATCGGGCGCTGAAGCCTTAGGACGGTTTCGCGGCGCAAGGTGACGGCCCATGCGCTCTTCCACAGCCAGCCCCATTGGGCACAAGTGGCCACGCTGGTGCGTGACGCAGGGTTTTCCTCAGGATTCAGAGGGGATCTGCTTTTGAGCCAGGCGCTGGGCTAGGCTGTGGCTTTCTGCGCCAGAACAACCTGGCCCTGTTTTTGGAAGCAGGTGCGGCACAGGACCGGTCTGCCCTGGGTGGGCTTGAAGGGAACCGTAGTTTCCGCCCCACACTCCGAACAGGTGGTCCGGGTCTCCGGGCGAACCTTATGATTGCCGCGAACGCGCTTCGCCTTGCACTGCTTGCAGCGCTTGGGGTCGTTCGTGAATTGCTTGTCGTGGAAGAAAACCTGCTCGCCAGCCGTGAAGACAAAATCGGCGCCGCAGTCTATGCATTTGAGTATTCGATCGCTGTATTCCATGGCCGGCTTCCCCAAAGCAGGGGCTTTCACCGAAATCGGCCGTTGGGGGGAGAGTCTTGCCGGTCCCGGTTCCCTGTTTCCGTTCGTGACACACAACAAGGGCCCGGGCCGCATGAAAAGGTGCGGCGATAACTATGTCTACCCAATGATTTGGGAACGTGACAGAGTGCTACAGCGCATCGGCCAGTGCGAAGTGATTCAGCCGAATGAATCGTGACGGGCCGTCCCGATCTTGCCTGATGTCGCTGGCCACTCCCGCTGTCATTGAGCGGGAGTCGCCGGGACGGCGCGTGCACGAGTGGTTAAAAAGTTAGTCCTGCTCTTTACGAGCCTTCTTACGATTCCGCTTGCGGGCCAAAGCCGCCTTAACGCGCTTCTTCTCACCGGGCTTCAGATAGTAGGAATGACGCTTGACTTCCTTGATGATGTCTTCCTGCTGTACCTTCCGCTTAAACCGGCGTAGCGCGTTTTCGAGCGGCTCGCCTTCTTGTACGCGAACCTCTGCCAAAAAATCCCACCTCCAAACCTGCCAAGGGGCTCTTCTAGGATACTCGAAAGAGGAGATTTAGGATACTGTGGCCAGCTACCGCCGCTGGAATCACCCCAAAATACAAGTTCATACCCTCGTCCGTGCCTTGGATCTGTCAGAAACGACGAGAAAACCGGTCGCTCCCATTCCATGAATTAACGCAATAGACGCGGATTACCCCGTTTTGGTATGTACAGATGCCTTTTTCCGCTCGCAAGTTACACTTTAAGGAGGGGATGCGCTTGCCCCCGACGGAGGTTTGATAACCATGATCCGCAGCTACCAGGGGCGGCGGCCCGAGTTTCCCCCGAGTTGTTACATCGACGTCTCTGCCCAACTTATAGGCGACGTGACGATCGGCGAACGGTCTTCGGTGTGGATGAATGCCGTCCTGCGGGGCGACGTGAACTCGATCCGCGTGGGCTCCTGCTCGAACGTTCAGGACTGCGCCGTGCTCCACGGCCAGCGCAATCTTTACCCGGTGATTGTGGGCGACTGGGTCACCATCGGCCACAACGCAACCGTCCATGGCTGCACGGTGGAAGACATGGTGGTGATCGGCATGGGCGCGCGGGTGCTGAACAACTCCCGGATCGGCGAGGGATCGATTATCGCCGCCGGCGCGGTGGTCCCCGAGCACACCGTTGTTCCGCCGCGAACCCTGTGGGCCGGCGTTCCGGCCAAAATGCGCCGCGCGTTGACGGACGAGGACCGCGCACTGATCCACCAATACGCGCAGAACTACCTGGACTACGTTGAGATCTACCTGAAGGAGCCAGGGAATTAGACTGGTCAAATGTTGACGATTGAGCTGGAAGAGGTGATGGTGAGGAGTTTCCGCTTGAGAAGAACGACGATGCGCGCGCGCTTGCTGGCCGGGATCACGTCAGCGCTGCTGCTTAGCCTTAGCGTTACCGCGCGAAGCCAGGCGGCTGGCGGCCCCAATCCGCAGCCGTATGCCGAGCGCAGCGCCGAGGCGGTGCCGGACGCGCCGCTGCCGCAGTTCGGCGACGATTACGAGCCTACGGCGAAGGTGGCTGTGAGCCTGCGCTCCACCCCTCTCAACATTTTGAAAGACCAGGAAGCGATCTGGACCAGCCCTGTTCGCGTCCGCGAACACAACTTTGTGTACCTGCTGCCATTGGGCCTTGCCACCACGCTGGCCATTACGACGGATCACCAGGTGATGTCTTCGAGCAAGCTCCAGAACACGTCACTGAACAATCACGCAGTGACCGCGTCGAACGGACTGCTGGGAGCTTTTGTGGCCGCACCGGTGGCACTTTATGGTCTAGGACACTTTCGCCACAACGAACACGCCACGGAAACGGGACTCCTGGGCGGAGAGGCGATGGTGGACAGTCTGGTGGTGGATGAGGTTATGAAGGCGGTCGCGATGCGGGAGCGGCCTGCGGTTGACGGCGCCAAGGGCAAGTTCTTCCAAACCAGCGTGGGGATTGATTCTTCGTTCCCCTCGACGCATAGCTTTATCGCATGGTCTTCAGCGGCCGTACTCGCCTCGGAGTACGACGGCACGTGGACGCGCCTGGGTATCTACGGCCTGGCCACAGGGGTAAGCGCGACGCGCGTTCTGGGCCGCGAACACTTCCCTTCTGACGTGGTGATTGCCAGCGGATTGGGATGGCTTGTGGGCCGATATGTTTACCACAAGCACCGGCACTTTGTTGTAGAGGATTACTAGAGCAGTTCTCTCCGCATGCGCCTTCAGTCTCACGAAAATCGGGCGCAATCATTGAGACTTCAAGGCCCGGGGCTAAAGCCCGCACGATTTCCTCCGCCTGATTGAGGGGCCTGAACAGGCCCCTACTCCCTCCGGTTCGATTGCGGCCCTCTACGCGGGCGGTGGATTTCTGTCGGAAAAGAAGAACCGCTGATGCCAATAGGGATAGGCGATCTTTTGCTCGCTTGCCTTGTCGAGAGCCGCCACTTGGGCTTCGGTCAGGTTCCAGCCCACAGCTCCCAGGTTTTGGCGCAGTTGCTCTTCATTACGCGCGCCTACGATGACGGATGAAACCGTCGGTCGCTGCAAAAGCCAGTTCAGGGCCACTTGCGGGACGGTCTTTCCGGTCTCCGCAGCTACCTTATCCAGCGCATCGACCACCGTGTAGAGAAACTCGTCGTCCACTTGCGGGCCTTGTTCCTTGGTCTTGTGCAGACGGCTCACCTGCGGCAAGGGTTGACCGCGGCGCAGCTTGCCGGTGAGGCGACCCCAGCCGAGAGGGCTCCAGATGAGCGCGCCGACTTTCTGGTCAAGGCCGAGAGGCATCAGCTCCCACTCGTATTCGCGGCCGATGAGCGAGTAGTAGACCTGGTGGGCGACAAAGCGCGTCCAGCCGTAGCGCTCGGCGACGGCGAGGGACTTCATCAAATGCCAGCCGGAAAAATTGGAGCAGGCGATGTAGCGGACCTTGCCTTCGCGGACAAAGGTGTTCAGCGTGTCCTGCACCTCTTCAATGGGCGTGAGCGCGTCAAAGCCGTGCAGGTGGTAGATGTCGATGTAGTCGGTGCCGAGGCGGCGCAGGCTGTCTTCAAGCGCGCGGCGAAGATGGTGGCGGGAAGAACCCTCATCGTTGGGGCCTGGGCCGGTGGGGAAGGCTGACTTGGTCGAGATAAGCGCCTTGTCGCGCTTGCCTTCCAGAGCCTTGCCGAGGACTTCTTCCGAGCGGCCGTCGGAGTAGCCGTTGGCGGTGTCAAAAAGATTTACGCCTGAGTCAAAACAAATATCGATCAGGCGGCGCGCTTCGTCGACTTCGGTTGCGCCCCAGGCGCTGAAGAACTCGTTTGTGCCGCCAAAGGTGGCGGTGCCGAAACTCAAGGCTGAAACTTTGAGGCCGGAGCCTCCAAGAAGACGGTATTCCATGGCTGTTTGGATGCGGGAGGTTATGGGAGGATGCAAGCGAAAAATTTGGCGCTACCAGATCCGTTCAACGCCGTATCGATCGAAGATTGCGTCGATGCTGATGATCGGCACTCCGAGTTCCAGCGACTGCGCAACCAGCAGCCGGTCAAATGGATCGCGGTGATGGAGGGGCAACAGCGCAGACCGAATTGCATGGAGCGGGTGAACCTGAATGGGCGTGAACTCCTCTTCGCGCAGGACACGGAGAAAGTCGGTAACCAAGATGTGTGGCGACATCTTTCCTGTGTTCATCTTGAGTCCGATTTCCCAAGGGACGACCGGAGAAATCAGGATTTCATTCGCAGGATCGGCAATTAAGCCATAGCCAATCTTCCCAAGCTTATTCGGCGAGTCAAGCCACCAGAGCGCGGTGTGCGTGTCGATCAGCAGCCTCACGCGGCAGGCTCGCCAGTAACCTTCGCGTCAACCATAATATCGAAGCCGTATTCCCGCAGTTCCTCGTCCGTTTCGAGCGGCTTGAATATATCGTCCGGATATTGGAATTGGCCGGCGTATTTACCGGGAATCCTTCTTCGTTTTGGCGGTTGCTCCACAGGCACCAGGCGCATGGCGGGTTTTTTCCCGCGCGCAATCACAACCTCTTTACCCTCTTCGGCCTCTTTCAAGAGCCGGGGAAGATTAGCTTTCGCCTGTTGGACAGAGTAGGCCATAAGCCCAGTATGGGCAGGGTTTGGAGCGAAGTCAATATTGCTGAGGGCTGAGTGAACATTTCATCCACCCCAGCGCGCTCCCGGCTAATCGCAGTAATCCGGCACAAAATACTATCCTAGCGTCATAATTTGTCATAAAATGAGGTCATGCCGATGACTTCCCTCAATATTTCGCTCCCTGACCCGCTTAAGGCGTACGTGGAGGACCGCGTTGCTTCAGGCGACTTTGGCACGCCGAGCGAGTTCGTTCGCAACCTGATCCGCCAGGACAAGGAATCGCGGCGCTCGCGCCTCGAAACCGAACTGCTGGACGCCTTGCAGACACGCGAGCTGGCAATCTCGCCCGAGGAACTGCAAGGGCGCAGCCTGGTATCGTTTTTGCGGGAGAAACTCGAGCGTCCGTGACGAAACTGCGCATCTCCGAGGCCGCGCGCGTAGTTTGCCTTGAACTTGAGGATATTCCTGTGCGCTTGCGCCGATCCTCCGCCGGGGCTTGTGCTACCGGGACAATTTGAGACGTTGATCACGGAAGCTCTGAAATGAAAGGAGGAGCTACTGAGTTAAGACTTATCTCCCTCGGTCGCTAGGTTGTCCTGCCCGTCATCAATTCCCAGGTCTTTCTTGGCTGCCTCGCGCACTGCTTTGATTAGTTGCTTGAACGCAACATAGGATTCGACTGAAGTGACATACGGGTCATTGGACTGTGATGCCTTTTCCGTCTTTTTGACCGCTATATGCCATTTAGAACTCAGAGGCTTTAGAATTGCCCGATCAATAAACACTCTGTCATCAAGTGCCCGATCGACTTTTAATAGCTTCAGATTTGCCGAAACTAGATCATCTCTTGTTCTGGCCGGAGCCTGCGTGACAGGAGTGCTAGCTATCAAGATATCAAGTTGGCATTCGTTAACTACATCCAGAAGCTCTCTCCATTCCACCTTTTTCTGATCCAGGATCCACTGTTCATGCTCAGCCTTCTGGTTTCGGACCCACTGTTCGTGTTCTGATTGCCGGTTCCGAACGAACGACCACACCGCAATCAACGTGCCACCTGCGACCGGAATGGCGCTCTGAATTATCCATTTCCACCATGGTTCTGGAGAGGCCTGCGGACACTGCACCACAAACGGCGTTTGAGCAATCTGGTCGGCAAAAACGGCAACCATTGGGTAGTGGGCTACTTTGAATCAAGCAGCCCTTTCTGCCTTTTGTTCTTCCGCTTCGAGCAACGCTACTAAGTCTGAAATCTCGAACAGCCTGTTCACGACCCCAGCGGCCATTGCTGGCGTGCAGCGTAGACTTCCATGAATCTTAATCAGGTTGTACGAAAAGTAATAGAGAGCCACCGCAGCCGCGTGGTTCTCTAGTTTCCGACTGAATGCATTCGTCAATCGCGTGTAGCGGCGGATCGACATACGAACACTCAGATTTTGGCGCTCGACAAAGCTGGTATTCACATGCTTAGGGTCAGGGTTTCCGCTGATGTGGCGCACGTCAACCCCGATGCAGGTAGCTGGGGAATACCGCGTCTCGACCTGGGCCGAACCATAGATTTTCTGCAATATCGAGTAGTCCACAGCGCAGCCAAAGGCGCTCTCAATCGCTTCGATATAGGGCTTGTGGCCGTCCGTGGTCAGTTGTACGCGATTCCTCAAGCGGCTAGCTAGGTCGTCAATGAAATCCTTTGCAACGCCAGCGTCACGTCCGCCTAGAGTCCAGCAGGGAACCAGTTTGGTATCAGCATCAATGGCTACCCAAAGCCATACGTCGCCAGCGTTGGGATTCTTAGCTATGATCTCTGGCGTGACGTTCTTTTGCTTCGCGCCGATGAAAGCCCACATCTCGTCAAGCTGTAGGCGACGGCATGAAAGATTACGGAAGATGTGGTCTTGGTAGGCCGCAGCGACCGTACCGGCTTCGACCAATAGCCGCATGACAGTTTTCTTTGAAACCCCCGTCATTCTTACGGTTGAGCGAATCGAGCACCCTTCCAGGAGTGCCGAAATTACTTGGGTTCGCGCCTGAGAATCTAGCCTGTTCATAGGACTTATAATACTAACTCCGCTTTAGCATGTCAAGAAAGAAAAAGAGGAATCTTGAGGTTGCAGGCGCGAAATCGCTTGCAATCCCTACTGAGGTGTGTGCTATCCTTTGGAGAACTAGGAAGGGTTCAGGTCAACTTTGCGGGCGAACTGAACCCCTGTCCTAAGTCGGGAGCGAGGTGGTGATACATATGATAACGGCGAGGCCCCGGAAGGGGCCGTACCGCATCAGTGTCCCTGCGTTTTTTATACCACAATTGAACCCTCAATGAAAGGAAAAACGACGTGGAACGGGAGCCTCAAACGAACGATTACTTAGCTACTCTTCTCGCAGACATGGAGGCGAAGAAAGCCGCGCTAGACGCGGCGATGGTGGCAATCAGAGCCGCTATTGTGGCCGGCGCTCTGGGTGCTCCTGGCGATTACCAACCAGCCCCAACCAGCGCAGGCTCTACGGTCCAACCAGCAGGGTTTGCCGATCTTCCGCGCGGTGCTTTTCTAGGAAAGTCGGCCACGGAAGCAATCAAGCTCTACCTCAGCACCGTCCGCAGAAAACAAACCAACAAGGAGATCGCTCAAGCTCTTCGTGACGGGGGATTAGAATCCGCCGGGGACTTCGGAAACTACATTACGAGCGCCCTGTTTCGTCTGAAGAAGGAAGGCACGTTACTGCGATTCGATGACGGTTGGGGGCTGTCGGAATGGTACAACGAGGCATTCCGCGCGAAAGTCGGAGGTGTCGTCACCAAGAAGCCAGCCAAACGCGCAAAGGCGAGGCACCGGAAGGTTACTCCAAAGAAAGAGACGGCTGTTCAACCGTCAGGGCCGGAGTCCGCGCCGACAGCGGCACCGGCACCGAGGCCGCGGCTAGAACCCAGGCCGATTACTCACGCAGCGCCGGAGGCGAGCACTGCACCGCCAACGGGAATTGACGCTCGCGTCATGGAGTTGTTGAATTTCCCCGCACCCAACGGAACGGCTAGCAAGGATCTTGCAGGGGCGCTGCGGGTGCAGGGCGGAGTGGTAAATTTCTCGCTGGTCAGGTTAATTAAGAAGGGTGTTGTAAGACGCGGAGACGATGGAAACTACTATGCAGTGAAAGAGCCCTAATGACCGAATACACACGCCGTGACGCCAAACGATTGACGCATGATCTCTTAGGCAAGTACCACGCCTTGGTTGTTGAGAACAGCCTGGAGGGGTTCGAGGAGCTTCTCTCAGCCTATCAGCCAGAACTGTCAGAAGAGGTCAAGCAAGAATTGATCAGACAATTCAAGCTGTCCGCTGAGAACGTTTTGAGGCGGAATTGGCTTTCTCGAAAATAGCCTCTGCCTTCCTGTCGGCTTCTTCCCTACGCTCGTCACTCATCCTGCTGCGAGCGTCCTCTATGGCGGTGTGAACGTTGAGAGCGAAAGCGTTCAGCTCGGTCTCCAGCTCATCTCTCCCGAAGTCTTGGGTCTTGTCTGTCCTCTGCGACGCAACCGTCATGCGCGGGCCTTTCTTTGGTGGAAGTTGAACCATAAGAGTAATTCCTCTTCTTTCTTCTCTCCTGTGAGGATTGTGGAAAATTCAGCTAATGTCAATAAAACAAGGGTGGAACTGCGCCGATCTGCACCGATCTTGCTACTTGACGCAGCAAATGGCGTTTACGCTTTTGGAGTCTTATCCCATCGCGCCCGAGCTGCCTTAAACGCTATATCGCTGCGCTGCTCTTGCGTCATGGTCTCCAGACGCCTTTTTCCGCCCTTCCTTCCGCCCCGCCGCCCAAGGGCGCTCATGACCCGGCTAATGTCGTCCTGTGTCACGTCTAGGGGCTTTGGAGCCTCATCCACGGGGGTCAACTGCGAAGCTATGGAGTGCATCCGTTGGTTCGCGTCTCTCGGGAGTTTTTGGGGTTTGCCGGATTCAGATATGGGTTTTGCCATACTTCAAGCATGACACGTATGCTTAAACGGTTCAAGCTTTCAGATTTCAAAGTAGCCCACTACCAACCATTGAGACGGCATGAAGGATCATGGCTCCCACCTTGTATCCTATGAAGTTGCCCCAAAGGTTATCACTATGAGTCAGACACTGAAAGCTGTACGCGGGACGCGGGATTTGTTGCCGCCGGAGACCGCGCTTTGGAACCGGATTGAAGCTATGGCGCGCGACGTCTTTGCGCGGTACAACTTTGGCGAGATTCGGACGCCGGTCTTTGAGGACACGGGGCTGTTTGCGCGCGGGGTTGGGGAAGAGACCGACATTGTCTCCAAAGAGATGTACACGTGGGAGGATCGGGCGCGGGCGCAGTCGGAGAAGACACAGTCGCTGACGCTGCGGCCGGAGAACACCGCCGGCGTGGTGCGGGCGTACATCGAGCACCAGTTGGGCGAGACGGGGCAGTTGCAGAAGCTTTATTACATTGGGCCGCAGTTCAGGCGCGAGAGGCCGCAGAAGGGGCGGTACCGGCAGTTTTCGCAGATTGGGGCCGAAGTGATCGGGCCGCCGTCCTCGGGCAGCGAGAGCCCCCTGCGCGACGCCGAAGTGCTGGAGATGCTGGCGACGCTGCTGGACGAGCTGGGCATTACGGGCTGGAAGCTGGAGCTGAATTCTGTTGGGTCGGCGGCGGATCGGGCTAGATACAACGACACGCTGCGGGCGGCGCTGGTGCCGGTGGTGGGGCAGATGTGTGCGGATTGCCAGCGGCGGGCGGTGACGAATCCGCTGCGGGTGCTGGACTGCAAGGTTCCGGCGGATCAACCGATTATCGAGACGCTGCCGGTGATTGCCGACTCGCTGGATGAGGCGTCGAAGGCGCACTTTGCCGCGGTGACGGCAGCGCTGGACGTAGCCGCTGTGCCTTACACGCGGAATCACAGGCTGGTGCGGGGGCTGGACTACTACACGCGCACTACCTTCGAATTCACGCACGGGGGACTGGGCGCGCAAAATGCGCTGCTGGGCGGTGGGCGCTACGACGGGTTGAGCGAAGCTATCGGCGGCCCCAAGGCACCGGGCATCGGGTTTGCGATGGGCGAGGACCGGCTGGTGCTGACGCTGCAGGCTCTGGAAGCGGCTCCGGCGCTCAAGGCGGATGCATTTATTGCGCCGCTGGGCGAAGGGCTGAATCCCGCCGCGCTCGTTCTGGCGCGCGAACTGCGGCACAAGGGACTGTGGGTTGAGCTGGGCGAGGGAAGTTTTCGGCTCAAAAAATCGTTTGAGGCGGCGGACAAAACAGCCCGTAACATTGTGATTCTGGGCGAGGACGAGCTTCAATCCGGTATCCTTACTGTGAAGACCTTCGCCACCGGCATACAGACCAAGGTTCCTCGTGCGGATCTGGCTCTATTCCTCTCAACACCCCCAGGCGAGTAAAGGACACAGGTAGTGCTTGATTTCTTAGGCAATCTCGAACGGACGCATCTTTGCGGCGATTTACGCGCCGCCAACGCTGGCGAACAAGTGGTTTTGATGGGCTGGGTAAACCGGCGCCGCGACCACGGCAACCTGATCTTTCTGGATCTGCGGGACCGCTCTGGCATTGCCCAGATTGTGCTGGACAAGGAGCTAACGCCCGAGGGGCATGCAAAGGGCGAGCAGGTGCGGCCGGAGTACGTTGTGGCCGCCGTGGGCAAGGTGCGGTTGCGCGGCGCGGACGCCACCAACCCCAAGATGCCTACCGGCGAGATCGAAATTGAGACGACCGAGATACGGGTGCTGAACGACACGCGGCTGGCGCCGTTTTCGCCGTCGGAAGAGGCAATCCAGAACGAGGAAGTGCGGCTGAAATACCGCTACGTCGATCTGCGGCGCCCGGAGATGCAGCGCAACTTCTGGCTTCGGCACCAGATTACGCTCGCCATCCGCGAGAACCTGAGCCAGCAGGGTTTTCTGGAGATTGAAACACCGATTTTGACCAAGAGCACACCGGAGGGCGCGCGCGATTTTCTGGTGCCGAGCCGGGTGCATCCGGGCGAGTTTTACGCGCTGCCGCAGTCGCCGCAGATCTTCAAGCAGATTTTGATGATCAGCGGGTTCGACCGGTATTTCCAGATGGCGCGCTGCTTCCGCGACGAGGACCTGAGAGCCGACCGGCAGCTTGAGTTTACGCAGGTGGATCTGGAGATGAGTTTCCCGCAGCAGGAGACGGTCTTCGGCGTGGTGGAAAAGTTTATGGCTGCCGGGTTTGCGGCAGCGGGCGTTACGCTGCCCATTCCGTTTCCGCGCATTACGTACGACGACTCGCTGCGGCAGTTTGGCAGCGACAAGCCCGACCTGCGCTTGCCTGGGCTGACCGATGTGCGGCCGGCCTTTACGGACGCCGCGCTAGCCACGCTGCAGATTGATCCGGCGCTGCCGGTGGTGGCGCTGCGCATTCCCAAGGTGGGCGAGCTGAGCCGCAAGGAACGCGAGGACAACCATCCGCAATTTGACCAGAAGAAGGGCGCGAAGTTTATCGACGACTTCAAGCGGCTGGCCAAGAGCTTCCCAGAAGCCGCGGTGAAGGTGCGCGAGCTGTGCGGCGCGGCGGATGGCGATTTTGTGATTATTGTGGCCGGCGACCCGGCGCACCCGGTGAAGGCCAGCGACACCAAGTTCGAGGGTCGGCTGAGCGAGCGCGAAATCAACGTCTACTCGGCTGCCGGCAACTTCCGCACCGAGCTGGCGAAGAAATACGCGGAGAAGCATGGCGCTTTTGGCGTGACGGAACAGGTTGTGCGCGAGGCCGATCCGAAGAGCGGCAAGGTTGTGGACGGGGCGGCTGCGTTTAACCCTATCTGGATTGTCGACTTCCCGATGTTCGAGTACGACCTGGCGACGGCGAAGTGGATGCCGGCGCACCATCCGTTCACCGCGCCAAAGGAAGCCGACATGGCCAACCTGCTGACCGATCCGGCCAGCGTGCGCGCCAACTGCTACGATCTCGCGATGAATGGGCTCGAACTCGGCTCGGGGTCGATCCGTATTCACCGCAAGGATGTGCAGCAGCAGATTTTTCAGTCGCTGGGGATTTCGGACGAGGAGGCCAAGGCGCGCTTCGGCTTCTTCCTGGATGCGCTGGAGTACGGCACGCCGCCGCATGGCGGCATTGCGCTGGGCCTGGACCGCATTGTGATGCTGCTGGCCGGCGCGGCGAGTCTGCGCGAGGTGATTGCCTTCCCGAAGTCGGCTAAAGCGATCGATCTGATGGCCGAGGCACCAACGACGGTGAGCGAACAGCAGTTGAAAGAACTGCACATTCGGGTGGCGCTGAAGAGCTGAGACTTTTCCCTGATGGGCCAGGGCGAAATCGATTCGCGATGGGCGCCCCAGCTTACTCGGTGTCCGTGGCGGATGCGCCTTCTTCTTCGCCTTCGACGGAGATGCGGAGGGAACGGAGAAAGTGGAGGTCGTTGGGGGTGAAGGAGCCTGTGGGCTCGTCTTCGCTTTCGCCAGCGGCGAGGGCGGCGGCAGCTTCGGCTTCCTTGGCGGCGACTTCATTGAGGCCGATGGTGGCTTCAAGCATCAGCAGCACGTCAAAACCGTGCTTGCGGATATCCTGCACAACTCCGGCGATTTGCTCGCTCTCGATGACCGACTCGTGGATGGCCTCGCCCAGTTGCTGAATGAGTTCGCGCAGACGGGATGTCACAGGTTCCTCCAGGAGCGGCGGCCGGCGCGAGCATAAGGCGCGGGTTGCGGCGTGAGATTTATCTACCTTACTGCCATCTCCGTCCAGGCGCAAACGGAAAGCGGCGGCAGGCGGCTGAAAGCGGCTCACCCCGCGTCGCTGGTACCATCATAAACGGAATGAGAGCACAGTTCATTGGGCGGGTTCTTGGATCGGGGTTGCGCGTCGCCGGCCGCGTGGTGGGCGAGCGGCTGATGGGCAGCGCGAAGTCAGCCTCAGCACCCCAACCGGCTGCAAATGCGGCAGTTCCGGGGCGAATGGCGGGGCAAGCTGTCAGACAGGGCAGCGGCAGCGTTGCGCGCGGCGTGGGCGGCTTTCTGCGCCCCTTCCGGCGGGTGGGCGGCATCCTGTGGCTGGAAGTAACGGGTGTTTTCTTTCTTTTGCCGGTCATCGCCTTTACGCCAAATCTGTGGCGCATGAGGGCCAGTTGGGCGCACGGGCCGGATCATGGCATGTTTCTAGTGACTGCCGGGGTGGTGGCGGTGTTTCTTTATCTTGGGGTCAGCTCGTTTTGGCGGGCGCGGCGCAGGTAAGGGCGGCCGCCGGAATCGCTTGTTCAGACGCGTGGGCGGTCGGGCTTGCGTGTCAGGTGCCAGACGGCCAGGCCCAGCGCCAGAGTCCCCAAGGCGTAGGCCAGCAGAGCGACGTGGCCGGTATGAATCTTCCATCCGCGCCAAAAGGCAACGCCTGCGGCCAGCAGCATCAGGGCTCCTCGTACATGATTCATGCGCTTATCCTCTTTCGTCCGTTCCGGTATGATTTTCCGGGTTTTCTTTGGTCGTCGCGGTCCCTCTTATCGTAGCGCGCGGGGAGGCGGGTTTGACCCCGCAGCGGCCACGTCCCTATCGTGGGAAGGGTAAAGCAGGATTGCTGAAAGGATCTCCCGATGTCTGATACCGCCTCGCCGCTCAAGAAGACCCCGCTCAACGCCACGCACCGCGCCTTGAAGGCGAAGATGGTGGACTTTGGAGGGTGGGATATGCCTGTTGAATATCCGGGACCCGGCGGTGGATTGATCGCCGAGCACGTCGCCGTGCGCACCGGCGTGGGGCTGTTCGACGTGAGCCACATGGGCGAGATTCAGTTTCGCGGGCCGGGCGCGCTGGCTGCCATCCAGCACATTACCATGAACGACGCTTCACGGCTGAAGGATGGGCAGGCTCACTACTCCGCGCTGCTGACGCCAGAGGGCACGTTCGTTGACGACATCCTAGTGCACCGGCTCGGCGAGAACGACTACTTGCTGGTGGTGAACGCGGGGACTAAGGACAAAGATTACGCGTGGATTCGGAAGCAGGTGGGAGCGTGGCCCGGCATTCATATCAGCGACTACTCGGCCTACTACTCGCAACTGGCGCTGCAGGGGCCGCGGGCGCTGGATACGCTCAAGAAGCTGACTACGGTCGACCTGGGCGCGATCAAGAACTATTGGTTTACATGGGGGACGGTGGCGGGGATTCCCAACGTGCTGATTGCGCGGACCGGCTACTCGGGCGAAGACGGGTTTGAGGTCTACGTCCCCGCCGATGAGCCAACCACGGTGAAGATGTGGAATGCGCTGATGGATGCGGGCGCGGAGTTCGGCATTCGGCCGTGCGGGTTGGGGGCGCGCAACACGCTGCGGCTTGAGGCCGGGATGAGCCTCTACGGGCACGAAATCTCTGACGAGATCAATGTGTTTGAGGCGGGACTCGAACGCTGGCTCAAGCTGGACAAGGGTGAGTTTGTTGGGCGGGAGGCGTTGCTGGCGGTGCAGGCTGCCGGTGGGCCGAAGCGCAAGCTGGTGGGTCTGGAAATGGTTGAGCGCGGGATTGGGCGGGACGGGTACGCCGTATTGTCATTGGATGGGGAGCCGATCGGCACGGTCACTTCTGGCTCGCCTGCACCGTTCTTGAAGACCAACATTGCGCTGGCGCTGGTGCCTACCGCTGTAGCCGCTGGTGGGGCCGATGTGATCGTGCAATGCCGCGCCAATGCTGTGAGGGCGAAGCAGGTGGCGTTGCCGTTTTATAAGCGGGTGAAGAAGTAGGGCCGCGACGCTCGATATTTTAATTTTATTGATTTGTGTACACATTTGTGCTCATAATAATGGTGGTCGATGAAAGAAATCGAACTTGAGTTCGAGTGGGACGAGGCGAAAGCCGAAGGCAACCTCAAGAAGCACGGCGTCTCGTTTCTGACCGCCGCGGCTATTTTCTCGAACGAGAGATTGGAGCGCATCGACGACCGCAAGGATTACGGCGAAGTTCGCTGGATTGCGCTGGGCCGGGTAGGCATCGAGGTCTACCGCGTTGTCTTCACCTGGCGCGGCGAGAACCTGATCCGTATCGTCAGCGCGCAGAAAGCGGGGAAAGATGAGCAGGAAATCTACTATCGTGAAGCATTCTCTTAGCGAGATTCATTCCATGCGCGAGGGCGGGCTCGACAAGACCCGCTCCGACGCCCCCCGTGCGGAATCTCTCGGCGAGGAGTTCTGGAAGTCGGCGCATGTGGTTGTGCCGCCCGGAAAGACCTCGGTTCATCTGCGTGTGGATAGCGATGTGGTTGAGTGGTTTCGATCACGGGGGAAAGGCCACCTGACCCACATGAATTCTGTTCTTCGCGCCTATGTGGATACGCAGAGGCGCTGCGCGTGAGGGCTGATTTGCGGCCTCTCGCCCATCTCTCGTGAGACTGAAGATAGGCAAAGCATTCTGGTCCGCGTCCGACCGAATCTCTTTTAAAGAACCTGCTCCACTTGTTTCGTTTCTGGGTCAAAATCCCAGACTTCAATGTTCGGGCCGATTAAATGCCTTTGGGTTCGAACGTAATACCTTGCGAGGCTCTCACCTCTTCTCATGCTTTTAAGCATGAACAAAACACGCCTAAAGCGCTTATCGCAAAGCCCAAACAGTTGCATGACGCTGTTGATAGTTTTAATTTTTGCGCTTGGGGTATTTTCGCTTCCCGTCCATGTCAACGATTTGCATATTACGAGCATCGGTGGATCTACACTGCCCAGAGAGAATTGCCGGGATTTCGGCGGATCTCCTATCGGAATCCTGATGTTAGACTCTAGGCGAATTCCTGCGGTGGCAAAATAACGCTGTGCCTCTTCCTGAAATTCACGTCCTACATCCGTGTTACTTTTTGATCCAACCCGTTGAAAGTTATTCTCAATCGCCATGGGAATTTCCTCGCGAGGATTATACAAAGGTGAGCGTCTCACTTATTGACACGCCTTTTGCGACGAGTGGACATTACCCACAATTTAGGCAACTTGCAATAAAGACGAGGCCGGAGTCACTATGCCCCGCTCACACCTGCATGACTTCTGCTTCTTTCTTTTGGCAAAGCTCTTCCATGCGGCGGATTTCTTCGTCGGTCATTTTCTGAATTTCTTCTAACGAGCGCTTCTCTTCGTCTTCGCTGATCTTCTTTTCCTTGGCGAGCTTTTTGAGGGCGTCGTTGCCGTCGCGGCGGACGTTGCGGACAGCGGTGCGCTGCTCTTCGAGGATCTTGTTGAGGTGCTTGCAGACGTCGCGGCGGCGCTCCTCGGTCATGGGGGGAACGGGGATGCGGATGACCTTGCCGTCGGACTGCGGGTTGAAGCCGAGATCGCTGACCTGGATGGCCTTTTCGATATCTTTCAGGATGGTCGGGTCCCAGGGGGCGATCAGGATAAGCTGCGCCTCGGGGGCCGAGACCTGTGCCAGTTGGCTGATGGGCGTCTGCGTGCCGTAGTAGTCCACTTTGATCTGGTCGAGCATGTGTACGCTGGCGCGGCCGGTGCGGGTGGAGGCGAGGCTGGCTTGAAAAGCGGCTACGGCCTGGTCCATTCTGCGGCGCAGGTCGGCGTTGAGTTCTTTGAGCGCCGGAATACCGGCCATGATCGAGATTGCCATGGGATTCTTCCTCCGTACAGGCGAACTGCCAACGGCTATTCTACAACCCGTGAGCCTTGACTGCGGGTGCCTGCGACCCTTCTATGTAACTTGAGCCATCCCGGTTGAGGCGGCCTGCTCGTGGGCGTGATAGCTGGAGCGCACCAGAGGGCCTGACTCGACGTGGCGGAAGCCCATCTGGAGCGCTTCAGCCTTGAGCTCGGCGAACTCGCGGGGGGTGTAGAGGCGCGTCATGGGCAGGTGGTTGCGCGAAGGGCGCAGGTACTGGCCGATGGTGAGAATGTCGCAGCCTACACCGGCCAGATCGCGGAAGACTTCAAGCAGCTCCGAGGTCTCCTCGCCGATACCCACCATGACGCCGGATTTAGTAAGCCCTCCGGGCCTTAGCGTTTTGGAGTAATGCAATAGCTCAAGCGTCCGCTCGTAGCGCGCGCCGGAGCGGACGGCGCGATAGAGGCGCGGCACCGTTTCCGTGTTGTGGTTGAGCACTTCAGGCTGGGCATCGACGACGATGCGGATCGCTTCCTGGTTGCCCTGGAAATCGGGGATGAGCACTTCAACGCGGCAACTGGGAGCCTGGCGGCGAATTTCCTCAATGACCATGGCGAAGATGCGGGCGCCGCCGACCAGGTCATCGTCGCGATTGACGCTGGTGATGACAGCGAACTCCAGGCCCAGCGTGGCAACGGCCTCGGCCACGCGGCGCGGCTCGTCAAAGTCGATGGGCTCGGGACGGCCCTTGGGCACGGCGCAAAAACCGCAGCGGCGCGTACACAGGTTGCCGAGCATCATGAAGGTGGCGGTTTTGTGGTGCCAGCACTCGCCAATGTTGGGGCACTGCGCGCTCTCGCACACGGTGTTGAGCCCCAGCGAGCGGGCCAGGCGCTTGAGGGCGTGGTAGTTTTCGCCCACCGGGGCGCGGGCCTTGAGCCACTCGGGCTTGGGGGCCGGGATACTGCGGACGGGGGAAATCTGCACCAGTTCCATCACGACTCAATTGTAGCTGTTGGCGAATCCGGTCAGCCTTCTACTTGAGCTTGCTGCGCACCTCGACCCGGACCATGTAGAGGAAGAAGACCCAGTTCAGGACCGCCTGCACCAGGGAAGGCGCGAGGTGCTGGGTTGAGAAGATCCACATGTTGTAGACGGCGAGCAGGAGAACCGCGGACAGGGCAAGCGCCCATGCCCAGCGGAACAGCAGCATGAGCCCCCCGGCGGCGGCAAAGAAAAGCGCGGAAAAGACCAGAAACAGCGGCGGATAAGCACCCTTGGCTACACCGACGACGATGACTCCGGCAAGCGCCGAAAGGTAGAGGCCGATAGCCGCCAGTCCTGGCAGTTGCAGAAGCTCCCGCCGAGGCGGTGCGGCAGACGCTTCGCTGGGCATTTCGCTGCTTTCGGTTGCTGTGCCGGCATCTTCGGTCATGATCCCATCCGCTCCTTCTCCACTCTGGTCAATTTCAGGATAAGTCTGTCACAGAGTATGCAGATAGGCCAGCAAATCCTGAAGCTGACTGTCGTCAAGCTGGGTACCTGGCATCATTCCGCGCCCACGCAAAACCACGGAGGTCATGCGCTCATCAGTGGGCGGCGCGCCGGAAGGCATGGCCTTGACCTTGGTAATTGCCTGGAGTCCTGGGCCGTTGAGGCCATGGGTAGTGGTGGGGTAGTGGCAGCGTGCGCACTTGGCCTGGTAGACCTGCGCGCCGCTCGCCTCCTGGGGCGTCCACTCGGATGAGGGCTTGGACGGTGGCAAGGAACGGCAGCCGGCGAGTGCGATGGAGAGGCTCGCGGCACAGAGGATAAGAGCAGTAAAAGAAGGTACGCGCATTTGCCTACGATGATACAAGGTCTCTGACCGCATAATTTTGTACTTTGGGTTCATGCAATCCCAGGTCCCAAAATCGGGACCTCCACCCCAAGGACGAAGACCTATCCTTGGGGACCCCGGACCTGGGGCACCCGCAGTTGGTACATCAACAAGCGGTCAGGCCCTTGCCTTACTCCGCCGCGGCTATTGCCTCGGCAATCTTATCGACGGCCTGGGCCTCGGCGTCGCTGTCTGGCCGGTGTCCGTTGACGAGAATGGAAAACGCCAGGGTCTTGCCGCTGGCCGCCGTCAGGTAACCGGAGAGCGCGTTTACCTCGTTCAGTGTGCCTGTCTTGGCCCACAGGCGGCCTTTAAGCGGCGAATCTTTGAAGCGCCCCGCCAGGGTGCCGTCCACGCCCGCTACGGGCAGCGACGCGCGCCAGCCCTCGCCCCACGGCTGCCGAGAAGCATAGGCCAGCAGCGTGGTAAAGGCGCGCGGAGCGATGCGGTCGTCAGGGCTCATGCCGGAGCCGTCGTAGAGGAAGAAGTCCTTGTCATCGACGCCCGCATTCACCATGAACTGCCGTACTACGCGAGTTCCCTGCTCAAAGCTGCCCTCCGAAGCGAAGACCTTGCCGAGCAGACGAAGCAGCAGCTCGGCGTGCAGATTCTGGCTGATCTTGTTGGTGACCGTGATGTCCTGGGCCACGGACACGGAGAAGCGCATGGCCAGCACCTGATGGCCAGCCGTAGGCACGATGACCCTGGCAAGATCGGAGCGGGTCAACTGGAGTGGCTTGGCTCGTTCTTCGGCAAAGCCGCTGGTTCCGTTATTGACGCTGTGCCGCGAGACGGCCGTGCCGGAGACAGCGATTCCGCGGCGGCGCAGCGCTTCCTTGAAGGCCGCCGCCATGTAAACAGCCGGGTCTTCGATCGACATGGTGACGTGGAGGCCGTTGCTGCCGACCGTTCCCCAGGCGCGCACCATCATGGAACCGGGGCGGCGCTCGATGCCGGGATGGGCGGTGTCGCCGGTGGGCGCGGGCGTCATGGTGTTGTCGACCGCGTAGTAATCGAGATCGGGAGACCACTCGGCAAGTGTTGCGCCTGGCACCGATGCGTCGGCCCGGATGGTGAGCTTGGCGGCATTGTCGTTGAAGGTGAGCGCGGAGACGGGCGCGCCGTAATCCCATTGCAGATCGTCCCAGCCCCAGTCCATACCGTAGGGCTGGTCGAGGAAGAAGCTGTCGTCGCCAATAATGTCGCCGCTCACGGAGCGTACACCGGTTTGCTCCACTTGTTGGGCCAACAGGTCAAGCGCAGTGGTTGCGGTGGGCGGCGGCGGAGTATCTGCAGGGCTGGCCTCGGGTGTGGCAGGGGTGGGCGCGGTTGTGGCTGTTGCGGGCGCCTGGTAGGGGTAGTGCCGCCCGCTGATGGTGGGGTCGCCGACACCGAGGATGACCAGGTCGCCGTGCACGGCGCCAGCCGCGTCCAGATCGCCCGTGGCTATGACACTTGTGGTCCAGGAGAGTGTTTCCACCGGCAGCAACGCGAAGGCCGCAGCCGTGGTGGTGAGCTTGGCGTTCGAAGCGGGGATGAAGAGACGCGCCTGGTTGAGTCCGTAGAGCGATTGGCCGTCGAGCGTGGCGACGCTGATGCCGAACTCGGCATGGGCAAGCGCTGGATCGGCAAGGATTGCCTCGATGCGATCACTGAGCGGGCCTTTGGCCACGACAGGGCGCGCCTGCCCGGTCTGCGCCGGCAGCCCGGCGGATGCAGCCAGAAAACCCACCAGAACAACTGGAAGAATTCGCCGCAAAATCTTCATGCCCGGAGTGTAGCAGGCGGCAAGCAGGCTGCGGCGTGTTCCCGCGACGTAACATTAAAACGTGAGTTTTGCCGGCGGGCAAGGGACGGGTATACGGGGATGAGCGCACCGAAGAGAGAAGTCGCCAGTTGGCGCGTGCGCACGCGAACGCTTTCGCTTGGCGCGCGCACGCGGGTGATGGGCATCGTGAACATCACGCCGGACTCGTTCAGCGACGGCGGAGTTTTTCTCGATCCTGAGGCAGCTATTGCGCATGCCATCGAGTTGCTGGACGAAGGCGCGGACCTGCTCGACTTGGGCGCAGAGAGCACACGGCCCGGGTCGCACGCAGGCGGTGGCGCTGGCTCCGCGCACGCGCCCGCTGTTAGCAGTGAGGAAGAACAGGCGCGTTTGCTTCCGGTGCTGGAGGGAGTACTTCGCGCGCGACCGGATGCGGTTGTCTCTGTGGACACCTACAAAGCAGCCACGGCTCGTGTGGCTCTGCAAGCCGGCGCTGAGATTGTGAACGATGTGAGCGGCTTCGCGTGGGATGCGGAGATGGCCGCTGCTTGCGCCGAGTTTGGCGCGGGGGTGGTGCTGATGCACACGTGCGGGCGGCCTGAGGATTGGCGCGCGCAACTGCAACTCGAGCCCGATGCGCTGTTGAGCGCGGTGCGCAAAGGGCTGGCTGCCAGTCTTGCAACCGCAGGAGCCGCAGGAATCCCGCTCGACAGAATCGTTCTCGATCCCGGTTATGGATTCGGCAAGCGATTCGACGAGAACTACGCGCTGCTGGCGCGACAGGCAGAGCTGCTTGAGCTTGGTCGTCCGCTGTTGGCGGGCGTCAGCCGCAAGTCCTTCCTTGGTCGTACGCTTGCGGCGCTGAATGGCGGCGAAGAAGTTCCAGTGGAGGCAAGAGAGACCGCTGGCCTGGCCGCGATGACTGCGGCGATTCTCCATGGAGCTTCGATCGTTCGCGTTCATGCGGTGCGCACGGCTGTTGAGGCAGCGCGCATCGCCGACGCGATTCTTGCCGCATCGCAGCCGTAGAACCACATTCGATGCGCCAGATTCAATAGAATAGCGACAAGGATAAAGCCGCTCGAAAACATTGCGGCCGGTGTCAACTACAGATGAAATCAGAGTTTTCTTTCGGCAAGAGCGGCATTGAGGTTTCAGTTCCGGACAGTTTTGCGTGCCGGGTGGTGCGCAGCCACAGCGCCGCCGCACTCGCAGATGTGAACGCAGGACTGGCTGCCGCGCTCGATCACCCGATTGGTTGTGAACCGCTGGCGCAACTAGCTGCCGGCAAGCAAACCGCCGCGATCTCTGTCTGCGACATTACGCGCCCCGCGCCAAATGCGCTCACGCTGCCGCCGTTGCTCGCGCGTCTGCACGCCGCCGGAATTCCCGTCGAAGGCGTCACTATTCTGATTGCCACCGGGCTGCATCGCGCGGCGACTCCTGAAGAGATCGACACAATTGTTGGAACGGAGATCGCGAAGAAGTATCGCGTCGTCAGTCACGATGCGCGCAACTTCGCGTCGCATCGTCCGCTCGGCTCGACGAAGCGTGGAACGCCGGTCTATATCGACGAGCGTTTTATTGCCGCCGATCTGCGCATTACGCTTGGCTTTATCGAGCAACACCTGATGCTGGGCTTCTCTGGCGGGCGCAAACTGATCGCCCCAGGACTGGCCGCGCAGGAAACCATCAAGGCGATTCACGCGCCGCGCTTCATGCGCGAGCCGCTGGCCACCGAGGGCTCGATCGCGAACAATCCGCTGCACGCCGAACTGCTTGAGATTGCGCGCATGGCACACCACGACTTCATGCTCGATGTGACGCTCACGCAGGACCGCAAGATTTCGGGCGCCTTCGCAGGCGATCCGATGAAGGCGCACGCGGCAGGTGTGGAGTTTGTGCAGACAACCTGTCTTGAAAATCTTGGCGAGCCGGCGGATGTGGTGATTACCAGCGCCGCCGGCTATCCGCTGGACCTGACCTTCTACCAGATAGTGAAAGGCGTCACGGCCGCCCAGCACATCGCAAAGCGCGGAGGAAGAATCCTGATCGTCGGCGAGTGCGCGGAGGGAGTGGGATCGCCCGAGTTTGCTCACCGCATGCGTACGCTCACGGGATTTCAGGATTTTCTGGACGAGATTCGCGAGACGCCCGTTGAAGTGGACCAATGGCAGTTGGAAAAACTGGCGCTGACGGGATTGAAGCACGAGCTCTTCTTCTACACGCCGGGAGTCGCGAAGACGGAACTCGGTTGTCTTGGCGCAAAAGCATTCAGCCATCTGAACGAAGCTGTCGCAGCGGTACTGCAGGGCCTTCCAGCCAACGCGCGCGTGGTGCTGGTGCCGGACGGCCCATACACGTATGCAAGGGCAACGGCTGTCTACGCATAGAGGCAAGGTATCCCAGGTCCCAGAATCGGGACCTGGGGCACCCACAGTTTCTTTTGCGACACGCACAACACGTTAAATGCTGATGTCCGCCTTGTAGCGCGGCCAGAGCGGACGCTTCTCTTCGTGGTCGACCGTTGGCTCTCCGTCGCACTCGATCTCAATGACCGTTGCCGGTTGATCGGGCGCTTTCAGTGGCAGGCCCGTGAGCCGCAGCGTGAATTCATCCTGCGTGAACTCGACTTTTTGCCCGGTCTTGAGCAGCCGAGCCGAGAGCACCTTCGGCTTGAGGCCGCCGATTGCGACCACTACTTCAGGACGATAGAAATCGAGCCACTCTGCCGCCGGAGTGTGTCCTGGCCAGAAGTGCTGATGGATGTAGAGCGTGTTGCCGCGGCGCGTGTAATTGGCGTTCGTATTCCAGGCCGCTTTGACGCGATCAGTACCGTAAATCGTCTTGCCGTTGGTTTTGAGCCATTCGCCGACGGACTCCAGGCAGGTCACGGTCTCGGGCGGAATCGATCCGTCGGGCTCCGGCCCGATGTTCAGCAGATAATTGCCGCCACCGCGCGCGCAGGTGGCCAGGTTGTCGACGATCGTCTTGGGAGTCTTCCACGCATCGTCGCCGCGGTTGAAACCCCAACTGTCGTTCAGCGTCATGCAGGTCTCCCAGGCGCGACCCGACTCGGCAGCCTGGATATGCTGTTCCGGCGTCGAGAAGTCGGCCGGTAGCCCGTTGCGGTTATTCACGATGATGTCGGGTTGCAACTCGAAGACCATCTCGTTCATCCGCTCGGATTCCCACTCCTCCGCGGTCAACGGCCAGTTCACGTCGTACCAGAGGACGTCGATCTTGCCGTAGTTGGTGAGCAGTTCGCGGATGAGCCCGTGCGTGTATTCGACGAACCTTTTGCGGGCCGCTTCATCTGTTTTGCATCTGGCACCATCGGGGTGGTGCCAGTCCATCAGCGAATAGTAGAAGCCCACGCGCAGTCCCTCGGCGCGCGCCGCTTCAACGAATTCCTTGACCAGATCGCGCCCTGGGCCCTGCTGGACGGCGTTGTAGTTGGTGAGTTTGGAGTCCCAGTGGCAGAAACCTTCATGGTGCTTGGTGGTCATCACCATGTACTTTTGCCCGGCCTTCTTGGCGAGGCGAGCCCAGTCGCGGGCTGCATTCGGTTTGGGATGGAAGTGCTTGGCGAGAATTTCGTACTGCGGAATCGGAACTCCCTCGACCTCTTTGGACCATTCGTGCTGCCCTATCAAGCTATAGAGGCCCCAGTGGATGAACATGCCAAACTTGGCCTCATGCCACCACTTCATGCGCTGTTCGCGGGTGGCCGCCTGCTTTTGGTCAGCGGCGAAACTGCTGGCCTTTGCCGCGCTCTGCGCACCTGCCAGGCTCAATCCCTCGGCATTTGCGGCCGTCAGCGCCAACGCTCCGGCAGCGCCGAACTGCTTCAGAAACGACCGTCTCGTGCTCTCACTCCAATCCATGATTTCTCCTCACTTTTTTCGGTGGCCGACCAGCCAGTTCTGTCTTACGTTAACGTTTACGAAAAACGATCGAAAATAACGTCGAGCCACTATACCAGAGAGGACCCGCAGGTCGCTCGGTGGATGAGCAGGGGCGACAGGGCAAATGCATCTTTTAGGGTTGTTCCATGGAGGCAGGGTTTATCATCGGAGGTGGTGTGGGCCGTGCGCCTGCGCCTTTGTTTTGCAACCCGGCGGGAGTGTGCGCGGGCTCAATGCGCCGCGTTCGGTGCGGCATATCTCTTTAAGAACACGGGCGGGAATCCAGGATTCGAGGACAGGACTGAAATGCGAGCAAAGACGGCTGTAGTGCTGGGCGCCCAATGGGGCGATGAAGGCAAGGGCAAGATTGTTGACGTGCTCAGCGAGCGGTTTTCTGCCGTGGCGCGCTACGCCGGCGGTCACAACGCCGGCCATACGGTCATCATCGGCGGCCAGAAGTTCGTGCTGCAACTGATCCCCTGCGGCGTGCTCCGGCCCGGATGCAAGGGCATCATCGGCAATGGCGTCGTTCTTGACCCGCTGGCCTTCCTCAAGGAGGTTGGCCGCCTGCGCGAGCTGGGCGTGGATATCGATGAGCAGTTGTTTGTCTCCAACCGCACCCAGGTCATCCTGCCCTACCACCGCATGATCGAACTGGCGGCAGAGAGCGCGCCGGGACGCAAGAAGATCGGCACCACCAGCCGCGGCATTGGCCCTGCTTATGAGGACAAGATGGCCCGCAGCGGGCTGCGCGTTGTGGACCTGCTGCATCCTACGCTGTTGAAGACCCACATTGAGGCCGCCTGCGCCGAGAAGAACGCAATCGCTCATGCCTTGTTTGGCACCGACCCGCTGGACCCGGCCAAGATGTACGAGGAGTACGCCGCAGCCGCCGAGCAGGTGCGGCCTTTTGTGACAGACACTGGACGCTTGCTCAACAACATCCTTGCCCAGGGCGGCAGCATCATGTTCGAGGGCGCACAGGGAACGATGCTGGACATCGACCACGGCACCTATCCTTTTGTGACCTCGTCCTCGTCCACGGCAGGTGGCGCGGCGACGGGAACCGGCGTGGGGCCGACCGCCATCGGCACGGTGATCGCCGTGACCAAAGCCTATGTGACCCGCGTCGGCGAAGGGCCGTTCCCCACCGAGATTCACGACGCCTCCGGCGAAGAGTTGCGGGCTCGCGGCAACGAGTACGGCGCCGTGACCGGACGCCCGCGCCGCTGCGGGTGGCTCGACATTCCGCTGCTGCGCTACTCCAACCAGGTGAACAGCGCGGAGTGGCTGGTGATCACCAAACTTGACGTGCTCGACACGCTAGCCGAGATTCCCATCTGCATCGGCTACGAAATTGGCGGCAAGGTTACGGACGAGATTCCCGCCGACGTGCAGGGCCTAGAACAGATCAAGCCGGTGTATACCAAACTGAAGGGCTGGCAGCAGTCCACCGAAGGGATTACGGAGTTCGATAAGCTGCCGCAGGCCGCGCGCGAGTATCTCCGCTTTCAGGAACGCGAGAGCGGCGCCCGCATCGGGATGGTCTCCACAGGCCCGGATCGTAATCAGACCATGGTGCTGCCGGACTTTGCCGCTGCGCTTGACAGCATCCACAAGTAGACTGGAAAAGAAATGTAAGTTGGCAAGAAGAACGCGCTGAGGCACGGCAGCTCAGGCGAAGAGGAAATTGCTGCTATGGTCAGCTTTGTTATCCGATTCACCTTTACCCCCGAAGATCGCGCTGAGATGGCGGAAGCTGTGCGCCTGTTGGCCGCCGAAACCCGCAAGGAACCGGGGTGCGTCCACTACATTCCGCATCATCTGGAAGATGATCCCGACATGATCGTGGTCTACGAGCAGTACAAGGATGAGGAAGCGCTTTCTGTTCACCGCAAGTCCGCGCACTTCAATAAACCTAAAAACAGCAGTTGCTGGTTAGTAGGGTGGATGTTTGGAGGAGTTTTCGG
>CAYQOQ010000045.1:0-29941 GCA_964419175.1 uncultured Occallatibacter sp.
CCAGTTCCGCCACCGGCACCAATGTGGTCTCCACGCCCTTGCGGACGATCGAGCGCCCGGTTCCAAAGAACAGATTCTTCACCAGTTGTTGCGTAAGCGTGGAGCCTCCGCGCACGCGGCCGCCGTCCAAATCCTCTTCCGCATCCACTTGGATCGCGTGCCAATCGAACCCATGGTGCTGGTAGAAGCGCCCGTCCTCCGCGGCGATCACAGCATGTTGGAAATTGGGCGAGATCTGGCTCAGCGGAACGAATGTGTAGCGCTCGTGGTAAGGCGTGCCGTGAATCCAGGCCTGCAACCGGCGCTCGATGTGCACCGCGGTTGTCGGCGGGTCAATCCACCGTGCGGCCACAAGCGTCAGCGCCGCAAGCGACCAAAGAAGCGCAACCGCGATAACAAACCATAGAACAAAGGAGCGGAAGGAGATCTTCCGAAGCAGGGTCTTTGTGTGTGTGTCTGGGCTTTCCGTCACATTCCAGAATAATCTCCTGGGCTGGGCCGATGCTCAGGTCTTGCTCCAGCGCCCGCGGCCAACCGCCCTGAACCCAGGATTCCAAAGCGGAAAAGGCTGCGCGGAAAGGAGTTCTCGTCCTTTCCGCGCAGCCTTCTATCCGGTACTGCGGAACGTCAGTGAAAATACATCAGCCCAATATCGCAGCCAGGTCGGCCTCCGGCGTGGTCACCGCCATCAGGTTGTAGTTTTCGTTCAGCAGCTTGAGCACCGCGGGCGATAGAAACGCTGGCAGCGAAGGGCCGATGCGGATGTTACGAACTCCCATCCACAGCAGCGTCAGCAGAATGGCGACCGCCTTCTGCTCATACCAGCTCAGCACCAGAGAAAGTGGCAACTCGTTCACTCCGCAATCGAAGGCGCCTGCCAGGGCCTGCGCAATCTTCAGAGCCGAGTAGGCATCGTTGCACTGGCCCAGGTCGAGCAGCCGAGGCAGGCCACCGAGGGTGCCGAACTCCTGCTTGTTGAAGCGGAACTTGCCGCAGGCCAGCGTCAGAATAATGCAGTCCTGGGGAACTTGTTCGGCCAGTTCGGTGTAGTAGTTGCGCCCCGAGCGCGCTCCATCGCAGCCGCCAATCAGGAAGAAGTGCCGCAGCGCGCCCGACTTCACGGCATCAATCACCGTGCCCGCCACGCCCAGCACGGCGTTGTGGCCAAAGCCCGTCGTGATGCTGTCTGCCGGACCGTCTTCGGCAAAGCCGTCAGCATCCAGCGCCGCGGCAATCACCGGCGCAAAGTCCGTGCCAACGATGTGCTGCACTCCCGGCCAGGCAACCGCGCCAGCCGTAAAGAGGCGCGCCCTGTAACTTTCCTTGGGCTCCTGGATGCAGTTCGAGGTCATCAGTACTGCGCCGGGAAAGGCGTCGAACTCGTCTGCCTGGTCCACCCACGAGCCGCCGTAGTTGCCCGCCAGGTGCTTGAACGCTTTGAGCTTGGGGTAGCCGTGCGCTGGCAGCATTTCGCCGTGGGTATAGATGTTGATGCCCAGCCCTTCGGTCTGCACCAGCAGTTCATACAGATCGTGCAAATCGTGACCGGAAACCAGAATCGCCTTGCCCTTCAGCGGATGCAGACGCACGGAGGCTGGAGTCGGCGCGCCAAATGTCTCCGTGTGCGCGCGGTCCAGCTGCTCCATGACGCTGAAATTCAGCTCGCCCACCTTGAGCGCCAGCGCGAGCAGTTCGCCCTGGGTGTGCTTCTCGGTCAGTGCGGACAGAATCTCGTGGATCGTTGCATAATCCGCCGGAACGCTCGAACCCAGCATCAGGGCATGATAGGCATAGGCGGCCACGCCCTTCAGACCGTAGACAACCAGTTCTTCCAGGTTCTTGATCTCAGCGCCCTCGGTCAAAAATGCGGCGGAAATCAGCTGCTCGCGTCCCTGCGCCAGTAACGCGTCACGGGTTTCGGCGGGATACCATGCTGCAGGACCGGACAAAGTTTGGGCCAACACGCCAGCCTTGGCCGCGGCCTTTTCATACAGCGTGCGTGCTTCGTCGCGGGCATGAGCGGCCTGGTAGACCAGTACGGCCACCTGATCCTCATCGAAGTTCACGTTGGTCAGCGTGGCAAACATAGCCTTGATTGTGAAGGCGTCGATCTCTGCATCGATGACGCCCAACTGGCGCGCGCGATGCGCATACTGGCTCACGCCCAGGAGTGCATGGATCAGCAGGTCCTGAAGCGTTGCGGTGTTCTCGTCCTTGCCGCAGACGCCGATCGTCTGGCAGCCCTTGCCCTGGGAAGTTTGTTCACATTGGTAGCAAAACATCTGGTATTTCCTCCGCGAGTAAAAAGACTCTAATGAAGGCAGACTACGTCCGAGTCACGGCTCGAGCAGCGACTAAAGTCACAATCAGGCCAGATATCACTGCGGTGTGGTTCTCACGCAATGTTTTTAAGGGTTTCAGCTTGCCCCGACAGACAACTGTTCCGTTGCGCATGGTGCCGGCTATTCGGAAGCGCTTTTGGGCCTGCCGCCGGGTTGCTGGCAGGTGACCGCCAACCCTGAAGTTGCCAATTCAACCCTCGTCCGAAAGAATTCAGAAGGAAAGCCATACAGGTCCAGGCGCCCCACCGCGTCAAGCGTCTTTGTTCTTGCGCCCAGGGTAGGCAGCATGCAAAAAGGGTGGATTCACTCAGTGAATCCACCCTTCGGTTTCAGGAGATCGGGTTTGACCTGCTTGAGCTTTACGCTGTAGCTGCCAGCTCTCGCTCGGCCGGTGCTTCCATGTCCATGCTCCGGCTTAGGCTCAGCAGCGACTCGACAACGTCCGCCGCGCTGTAGCTGTCGCGGCCCGGAGCCAAGTACTGCGCCACCGTATTCAGATCGTCGCCTACCGTCACGAGCGCCGGCTCAACGTACCCATCCTTGCGCGTCTGTTGGCGACCGACGTTGGCCATCAGAGAGTTGCAAAGGCACTTCCGGCCCACCGTGTCTTCAATCTTGCCGCCCTTGGCCACATAGGTCTCGACCGGCTCGGCAGAGCAGCGATAAGCAACCTTGCCTTCTGCGGGGGCATATGCCTCTCGCAGATAGCCCAGATCGCAGACTCGCTTGCGCTCCTGATAAATGGGGAGCGCCGAAGACGTGCCCTCAAGCAGCGCAACCTTGAATGGAAATCCCGTTGGCGACGCTACCGGATCGGTAAACACTTCGCCGGTGCCAGCCATAGCCTGGGCCAGCAGCGACTCCTTCAGATCGGCACGCAATCCGGATTCCCGGCTGAAGGCAAACGCGGTTCCAACCTGCACGCCCGCCGCGCCCTGTTCGAGGGCCTCGCGCACTTTTTCGGCGTTGCCATAGCCCCCCGCCATCCAGAAGGGAACTCCCAGCGCGCGCAGGCCAGCAATGTCCACCTGGTCCCGCTCGCCATAAACCGGCTCGCCGTCGGCATTCAGTTGTAGCTTGCCGCGAGGAGGCGCATTGTGTCCGCCCGCCGTCGGGGTTTCCAATATTAGTCCGTCCACTTTTCCGCTCGCCCGCCGCAACATCGTTGTCGCCAGCGTATTCGAGGAGACAATGGCCAGAAACTTCGGCCGATGCAGAATCGGCAGCGGTCCCTCGGCGTACTCAGCCGGATCGAGAATCATCTGCGTTGCCTGCCCAGGCAGAGCGCCAATTACCTGCAGCTTGTACTCCGCCACATGGTGGGCCGCAAAGGCATCCAGTACGCCGGGAATGTGCAGCGGAATCCCCGCACCCATCAGCACATAGCCCACGCCTGCCAGCATCGCTCCATAAATCGAAGCCAGGTGCGGCATCTGCACCTTCTCAAGAAAGTTGATGCCCACGGGATTCTTGTGGCCTTCCTTGGCCAGGAAAACCTCGACAAAATTGCTCACCATGCACAGCTCAATCAGCTTGCGTGGGCTGTTCTGCTGGTGCATGGGCAAGATCGGATACGGCGTTCCGCTCGGCTTGCCGCCGGGCGTAAAGTACTCCGCCCAGATCCGTCTGGCCATGTCGGGGAAGGGGAAGGCATCCAGCCCCCGGCGCATGTACCCGCCCTCGTCGCCATCGGCGAGGCGGCGCACAAACAGGGAATCGAGTGCAGTTCCCGAAACCACACCCAGCTGGCCAAGTTTTGAGACAGCGTTCGCGAGGCGCCAATTGGAGACGCCTACACCCATGCCGCCTTGGATAATCTTTGGGAACTGGACCATCTATGAATTGTTTCATAGATTCTGATAAATCCACAGATTTTGTCGAAGATTTGGTGTGCGCCAGGCCAAAAGTGTGCAATTGGGACCATTCCAAACAAGTTAGCGCGTTACTTTCGGAACGGGGAGAGACCTGCTGGGGCTTGACCTTGAGCCAGGTTAGAGTTTTTCGCGCAGAAAGCTGATGACCTGTTCGGCCTGGACCACGCCCACCATGCGTCCTTTGTCATCCACCACCGGCAGCGCGAGCAGGTTGTATTTGTCAAAAAGTTCGGCCAGTTCGTTCTGGTTCAGGTCCGGTGGGCATGAGAGCACGCGGGGCTCCGCAAGCACATCCAATCGCGTCTCAGGCTGCGCCATCACCAGGCGAGCCAGCGGAATGGCGCCGTGCAACACGCGCTTTGCATCGAGCAGGTAGATTTCGGTTACCATCTCCGGGTCGCCGTCGAAAGTGCGCAGCGCCTGTACCGCTTGGCCCACAGTCGACTCCATCCCCAGGTAAACGAAGTCGGTCGTCATGCAGCCGGCCGCCGATTTCTCGTCGAACTCCAGCAGTTCCTCGACCTCCTGCCGCTCCTCCGGTTCCATCTCCTCCAGAATTGCGTCCGACTGGTCCTCCGGCAGCTCCGCCAACAGATCGGCTGCGGCGCCCGGGTCCATCTCTTCGACAATGTCGGCGATCTTTTCTTCGTCCAGCTTTTCCAGCAGCGCCTTCTGCAGCTTGGGCTCAACCTCTTCCAGAGCATCGGCGGCCACTTCTTCGTCCAGCGAGGTAAAGACCGCCTCGCGCTCGGCCGGTGCCAGGTCTTCCAGAATGTCCGCCAGCTCCGAGGGGTGCATGTCGGCCAGGCGCTCGTGCTCGATGCGCAGCTTCACGCGGCGCGCCGGGTCGACCTCGATGACGTTGACAAAATGCCAGGGAATGCCGTGCGCGCCGAATTTGCGCGAGATCGACTCCAGCGTCGCGCGCGGCAGCACGCCTTTAAACACGCGGCGGAACGCTCCGCGTAGCCCCACCTCCACCTCGGCCACACGCAACAAATGCGCCGCGCCCTGGCCCATCCACTCCAGGTCGACATCATTGACGCGGACCACCTTGCGGCCGTGAATGTCGATGATCTGGCGGTCCACCAGGTCCTGCTGGAGATAGAGATAGTTGCCCTGGTCCTGCAGCGGAACCAGCGCGCCGGAGGAGCGCAGCTCAAGCGTGCCGGCCGGAGTTTCCATCACGTCCTGCGAGGGGACGATCGCGAGTCCCGTGCGCGTCTTCAGCACCAGCCCGGCCACCTTGCCGGCGTCTGGCCCGGTGGCGACGGCAATGTCCTTCAGCCGGCCGCGCAGTTGCCCGTGCACGTCGGTTACTGGTGTGCCGAGCAGCGCCGTGAGACTGACCCGGGCTGTGGTGCGTGGACGCATGAAGTGAGTTTATTCCTCTTGAGTGTAGTTCCTGCTTGCAAGTGTACGCGCCGAGACGTGCCTCTCCTGATACCCGGCCCGCCGTGTGCGTGCCCCGCAAACATTCGGCCGCGGGCCCTCGAGTTTCCAGCCCGATCCTTCACGATGCGCGCATCCAGCTTGACACAACTCCTAGTCAACCGTGAAACTGCCAGCAAGGTTGGCGCGAGGGCGGCTGGGGACAACGATCCCCGTTCCGTCCCAGAGAGGGCGGACAACGAACCCGGTGAGCGAACCCAGATCAGGACGGCGGTGTTTCCGGCTGAACTCGACAATGGAGAGCGTTGGCGAGGTGGAGGCGGCCGCGGACAAACTGGCCGCTGATGCCGGCTTGGACGAAGACGAACGATTTCACGTCACCATGGCCGTGCGAGAAGCGGCAGTCAACGCCGTGCTTCACGGCAACGAATATGACCCGTCCCGGCACATCGCGGTGGGCTTCGAGAACACCGGAAAAGATCTTGTCTTTACCATCGCCGACGAGGGCCGGGGCTTCAATCCGGAGACAGTGCCCGATCCTCTGGCCGAGGAGAATCTGTTGCGCGGCACCGGTCGCGGCATCTTCCTCATCCGTTCCCTTATGGATGAGGTACACTTTCGTCAACTGCATCCGGGGACCGAGTTGACGTTAGTCAAGCATCTGGTTGCGGGTTGAAACAACTGAAGTGTCCGCACCGGAAGGCGCGGCAAATGGGGGTCAACTGCACTGCGCGCGTGGCCGGGAACTGCGCCAGGCGCTCACTGTTGAGCAGATTGTGCTTTTTAACAAAGATAGGCACTCCAGAAAGTGCTATAACCGTAATACCAACAAGGAGGAATACCCGTGGCACTTACTATTGCTTCCCGTGAAGTGGACGGCGTCACCGTTCTCGACCTTAGCGGGCGCATCACCTTGGGCGAAGGCAGTGTGCAGTTGCGCGATGCCATTCGCGACCTGATCAGCAAGGGGCAGAAGAACATCCTGCTCAATCTGGGAGAAGTGAACTACATCGATAGCTCGGGGTTGGGTGAGTTGGTAAGCGCCTATACCACGGCCAGGAACCAGGGTGCCGCGCTCAAACTGCTGAAGCTGACCAAGAAGGTTCACGATCTGCTTCAGTTGACCAAGCTCTACACAGTTTTCGACATCTCCGACGACGAAGCCAGCGCCATCGCTTCGTTCAAGTAAGCTTCAGACCCGTCGGGATTCGAACGCAGTTCTTGAAAAGGCCACCCCGCCTGGCGGGATGGCCTTTCTTGCATCTGAGCCGACCTTCACCGAAGACATTCCGGGGGCCCCATCCTAACCGCGTTCTTTGCGGTTAGGGTGGGATCGGATCAACTCAACGTTTCAACGTTTGTGAAAAAGCCTTAGAACTTCACCCCAGGAACCGCTTGCGCGGCCGGGCTAGCCGTAAAGTAGGCGCTGTTCGCGTGGTACCCGGCAATGCCCGCCCAGATGCTGTTCGGGAACTGCAGAATGAATGTGTTGTAGTCCTGCAGCGAGTCGTTATAGCGTTTGCGTGCCACGCTAATGCGGTTCTCGGTTCCGGCCAGCTCGTCCTGCAAACGCATGAACTGGTCGCTCGAACGCAGTTGCGGGTAGTTCTCGGTCAGTAGCAGCAGCCGTCCCAGCGCCCCGTCCAACTGCCCGTTGGCCGCGATCTTCGCCTGTGGACCCTGTGCGTTCAACATCCCCGCGCGCGCATTGGCGATATCGCCAAATACGGTGCTCTCTTCCTTGGTGAATCCCTTCACGGTCTCCACCAGGTTGGGAATCAGATCGGCGCGCCGTTCCAACTGCACATCGACCTCAGACCAGGTCGCTTTTACATTCTGATCTTTGGCCACCATCTGGTTTCTGGCGCTGACATAGCTGCCAAACACCATGAAGACAACCACAAGCAGAACGCCCAGAATTCCCAGCGTAATTCCAAGTCCCTTGCTCATACAGTGTTTCTCTCCTCCGGCTTCCGTCTAAGGAAAGCCCCTTCAACAAACTTGAAAACATCTCGGGTGCCCCAGGTCCGGGGTCCCCAAGGACAGGTCTTCGTCCTTGGGGTGGAGATCCCGATTCTGGGACCTGGGATCGCATGAACCAAAGGTACGAAGTCACGCGATCAGAGACTTCGCTTTTCACTTCCAGCTCTGGCATCACAGCCTGAACCCGTTCAAAACAATCTGAAAGCTGTGAGCTAAAAGCTGCAATATTACCAGCTTCCCCCGGCCCCGCCGCCACCAAATCCACCGCCGCCAAATCCGCCAAAACCTCCACCGCCTCCACCACCAAACCCGCTACCGCCACCACTAAATCCGCCACCGCCCCAGCCGCGACCGCCCCCACCCAGCAAGCTTGAGAACAGCCCATACCCCAGCAGCAGTCTGAAAATAGACCCGCCGCCAAAGAAGATCAGCACCAAGAGCAGGATGAGCAGCTTGCCCAGCACCGGGCTGTGGCGTTCCTGGGGTACCGGCTCTTCAGCCGGCACGGGTTCGTTGTTCAGAGTCACATTGGCGTCGGCGGCAATCACGTGCGCCACCTGCCCAACGGCCGTGGTTACAGCCGAGTCGTAGTCGCCGGCGCGCAGGTAGGGAATCATGCCGCGCCCAATATCGCCCACCTTGGCGTCGTTCAGGATGCCTTCCAGGCCATAGCCCACGTCGATCCGGTACTTGTGGTCGTCCACGGCCAGCAGCACCAGCGCGCCCTTGTCCGTGCCCTTCTTGCCGATCTTCCATTTGTCTTCAAGCTGGTTGGCGTAGTCGGCCGCGTCGTCGCCGTTCAGGTTCTGGACGGTAACCACCGCAATCTGCGCGTTGGCCGCGGAGTGGTCAAGCTGTGCGCATAGCGCATCCAGCCGCGCAATCGCTTCAGGCGAAAGCACATGCGCGTTGTCGCTCACATAATCGGTGGGTTTGGGCAGGCTGTCGACGCTCTGGGCGTTGACAGGAAAGCCAGGAAACAGGAATGAAGCCGCCAGAAGCAGCCCGAAGACAGTCGATTGTGCGCGCCAAAGGCCTTTCATCCCTTCCAATTGTACGCGGGCGCCGTGCCAAAAGTTCCCACGTCCCGCAAGCACTACACTGAGAAGGATATGAGCCTTACCCAACTGCCCGTTCCCCCCATCGCCCGCAAAGAACACAAAGAAACCCTCCTGCACGGCATCGCCCTCACCGACGACTACGCCTGGCTCCGCGACAAGCAGAACCCCGAAGTCACCGCCTATCTCGATGCGGAAAACGCCTACGCCGAATCCGTGATGGCCCCCTTGGACGGCCTGCGCGAGCAACTCTACCAGGAGATGCTCTCGCACATGAAGCAGACCGACGTCTCGGTCCCCTACCGCGACGGCGCCTGGTGGTACTACTCCCGCACCGAAGAAGGCTCCCAGTACGCCATCCACTGCCGCAAGCCTGCGGTTGTCGAACGCACTCCGGGTGCCCCTGGTCTCGCTTTTGAGACCAGGGATTCTTCGAACTCCAATGCGGTTCCCGACCAACCCGAGCAAGTCGTCCTCGACGGCAACGAACTTGCCAAGGGCCACGCCTTCTTTTCCATCGGCGCAACCGACATCGCCGACGACGGCCGCTGGCTCGCTTACACCACCGACACCACAGGCTTCCGCCAATACACGCTCCGCATCAAGAATCTCGAAACCGGCGAAACCCTCCACGGTGAAGTCGAGCGCGTCGGCTCCGTCGTCTGGGCTGCGGACAACACCACCCTCTTCTACACCGTCGAAGACGAACAGCAAAAGCGCCAGTTCCAGCTTTGGCGGCATTCCCTCGGCGCGCCCTACTCCGACGATGTTCTCGTCTACCAGGACGACGACGAGCGTTTCAACCTAGGCGCCGGACGCACGCGCGACGGCAAATACCTGGTAATGGAGTCGGCCAGTCACACCACCACCGAGTCATGGTTCCTCGCCGCCGACCAGCCCACCGGCAGCTTTGCCCTCATCAGCCAGCGCCACGACGATCACGAGTACTCCATCGACCACCGCAACGGCCTCTGGTTCATCCGCACCAACGACGCTGGCCGCAACTTCCGCCTGGTCACCGCGCCCGTAGCCACCCCAGGCCGCAAACACTGGACCGAACGCATTCCCCATCGCGACAACGTGATGCTCGAAGAGATCGATCTCTTCGCCGGCTTCTTTGTCGCCTGCGAGCGTGAAGACGGCCTGTCCCGCCTGCGCTTGTGGCGTTTTGACGGCGACGAATCGGTAGCCGTCATGTCCGGCGAGATCGCCTTCCCCGAACCAACCTACAGCGCTCATCCGCACGTCAACCGCATCTTTGAGACCACTACATATCGCTACGGCTACCAGTCGCTCGTCACGCCCAACTCAGTTTACGAATACGACGTTGCGCAAAAGAGCCCCCGGCTCCTCAAGCAGCTTGAGATTCCCGGCGGCTTCGACCGCACGCTCTATGCCAGCGAGCGCGTTCACGCCATCGCGCCCGACGGCGTCCAGGTCCCCATCTCGCTGGTCTATCGAAAGGACCAGCGCACAGCGGGCAGCAATCCCCTCTACGTCTACGGCTACGGCTCTTACGGTTACTCGCTGCCCATCGGTTTCAGTTCCAACCGTCTCAGCTTGCTCGATCGCGGCGTGGTCCTGGCCTATGCGCACATCCGCGGCGGCGGCGACCTGGGCGAGCCCTGGCACGACGCCGGCAAAATGCTCGTCAAACGCAACACCTTCACCGACTTCATCGCCGCAGTCGAGCACCTCACTGCCGCGGGCTACGGCGACCCCAAGCGCGTCGCCATCGAAGGCGGCTCTGCCGGAGGCTTGCTGATGGGCGCAGTCGCCAACATGCGTCCCGACCTCTTCCGCGCCGTTCTCTCTCACGTCCCATTCGTCGACGTCATGAACACCATGCTCGATGCGTCTCTTCCTCTCACCGTTCCCGAGTACGAGGAGTGGGGCGATCCAAATGACGAGAAGTATTTCCAATATATGTTGAGTTACTCGCCCTATGACAACTTGAAGCCCGCGAGTTATCCGGCCATGTTAGTCAAGACGAGCCTCAACGACAGCCAGGTCATGTACTGGGAACCAGCGAAATATGTTGCCAAACTCCGCACCCTCAAAACGGATAACAACCCGCTGTTGCTGGTCACAAATATGCAGGCAGGCCACGGCGGCGCCAGTGGCCGCTACGACTACCTGAAGGAGATCGCCCTCGACTACGCCTTCCTCCTCCGCGAACTTGCCTTGGTGCATTAAAATCGATCTTCACTGTTGGAGAGGCCACCGTGCGCAGCTCTGCATTGATCGCGTTGTCTGTCATGCTGGCTACCGCGCACTCCGGCGGTCAGCAGCCCAATGTGCCACAGCCATCCCAGCCAGCGCCCACTCCGCGCGAGCGCGTCCTGGTCTACGCCCCCAGTAAAGGAATCGTAGCTCCCCGCCTGATCCCGTCGGCCGCTCCCTTGGCAAGGTTGAGGCAATGCGAGTCTGGTTGGAATGGCGAGGTCGTTCTTTCCCTGCTTGTCGATACGGCCGGAGTGGCGCGCAATATCATGTTTCAACGCCCGTCAGGGTCGGTTCTCGATCCATATGCCCTTGTCGTGGCAAGCGAAGATCAATTCCAGCCCGGAACTCTGAACGGCAATCCGGTAGTAGTCGCGGAATCTCTGCAGATCAAAATTGACACATGTATCTTGACGGGAATGAACGCCGCGGGCAAAACCATCACCCAGCTGGCAGTCAAATCTTCTTCGCACCAGAAGCTCAAGAAGCCGAAGAATCCGCCCCAGCAGGTTGTCTTCGCGCCGCTCAAAGATTCCAGCAAAGTACTCTCCCGCAAGGTAGCGCGGCCCGAATATTTCGGAGGAGCTAAGAGCGCGCCCGTCCTCCTCTATTCCGCCCCCGCGCGCTACACGCCGCAGCGCGATGGAACCGAAATCGGCGGAGTCTGCAAAATCTCTCTTGTCGTTGACGCGCACGGCATGCCGCAGAATCCGCGCGTTCTCAAATCACTCAACCCGGCAATGGACATCAGCGCCTTGGATGCCGTCAACCAGTACCGCTTCTTCCCGGCCATCGAGGACGAGGAACCAGTTCCCGCCGCTATCGTCGTCGACGTCACGTTCACGCCTCCCGGCCCCGGCGACTACGACGAGGATTACTAGAGCTTTTTACTATCGGTTCAGAGCAGCTTTGAAGGGTACGGGCTTTAGCCCGTACGTTCGGTTCAGCAATAGGAACGCGGGCTTTAGCCCCTGCAAAATTCCCCTGAGTATCAAGTCCAAATCCGGGCCTTTTTTCCGCAGCCTGGTTAGCCCCAGAGGGAAATGCCTTTGCACATTGCCTCGTCAACGCCCAACCGTCTCAGTCAGCTCCTCGGTTTCCTTGCTCATCTGCGCCGTGCGCTCAAGCTTGTCCCAGTTGAACGGCTTGCCATCAATCGCCCGCTTCAGCGTCTTGAACAGCACAATCGAGAAGACCTGCCGGTACGCAAACCGCTGCAGCCAGATATGGAACAGAAGCCAGCCGTCGCCCTTGTTGGCGGGGTGGCGCCGTTCCAGCGAGAAGGCGGCCGACGAAGTGATGAAGTCGATGACCAGGAAGCCGAGGAAGTAGACCACCAGCTTTTCCAGATTGGCCACAGATGCGGACTCTGGATGGTAATAGCGATCGACAAAAAAGTTGACCACGCCGGCCAGGAACATCAGGTCGATAAACGGCGACACCAGCGGCAGCAGCATCTGGAAGATGAGAATATTCGGCAGCGCAAACAATCCCATGGCCTTGTTGCGCACAAACGCGGCGCGATGTTTCCACACTGCCTGCAGCGTTCCAAACGACCAGCGGAAGCGCTGCCGCATCAGGCCCTTCGCATTGACGGGCGCTTCGGTGAACGCGAGCGAACGGTCTTCGTAGTCGACCTTCAACCCCTGTTCCAGCAGGTTCATGGTCAGGTCCGCGTCTTCAGCCACAGTGTTCAGCGGATAGCCGCCCGCCGCCTTCACTGGCGCGGTGCGCCATGCGCCGATGGCTCCGGGTACCACGGTGACGACATGGAACAGATCGAGTGCGCGCCGCTCGAAGTTCTGGCTCGTGATGTATTCCAGAGCCTGCCAGCGGGTCCACAAATTCACGCGATTGCCAACCTTGGCGTTGCCGGCCATCGCGCCAATCGTGGGATCTTCGAAATGCGGAATCAGTTTGGAGATGGCATCGGCGGCGATCACGGTGTCCGCATCAATGCCAACGTAGACCTCCTCGTTCAAGCGGTCCAGAGCGTAGTTCAGCGCGGCGGCCTTGCCCGCGTTGGGCTTGGTCAGCACCTGCACGCGGCCGGCCGCGATCTCCGCCGCATACGCCTTGCGTGCCACCTCGGCAGTGTTGTCCGTCGACCCGTCGTCGATCACGATCACGTGAAGATTCTTGTAGTCGGAGTTGAGCACCGACCGAATCGTGCGCACAATCACTGTCTCCTCGTTATAGGCGGGCACCAGTACGGCGACGCGCGGGTTATATCCCGGTGAGGCCGCGTGGTAAGGCTTGCGGAAGCGGTCGATCACCGCAAACAGTCCCACTAGAATCAAGCGCGCGCTCATCAGAACGTCGCCGACGAAGAAGATCATCACGATGAAGTTGCCGATGATGTCGACGGCTGAGAAAGCGATGGAATCAGGAAGGGCTCGCACGCGCTGCCAAAATGTCAGCGGAGGCATTACCTCGGCCGTAGTCTTGCCCATCAGCGAAGACACCGGCACGATCGTGTAGCCGTGAGCCAGCAGCACGTCAATCAGTATCGGCAGGGCATCCACCGTCGCCTGGCGATTGCCGCCGCCGTCGTGCATCAAAATAATGGAGCCGCGAAACTGCGGCTTGGTCTTCATCGTCTCCAACTGGGCCAGAACCAATTGAGCAATCTCGGTAGGTGTCTTGCGCGGATGCTCGTTCCAATCGTCGGTGTCGATCTTGTTGCCGATGATGATGTAGCCTTCCCGCTGGATGCTGACCACTGGCGCGGCCTGGTCGTCGGTGTCGGGCTCTTCGTCGATGTCGTAAGGCGGCCGGAAGTAGAGCGGCTGCACGCCCAGCTTGCTGGCAAACAGACGGCCTGTCAGCTTTACCTCAAGGTCCAACTGGCGCGGCGAGATTTCGCTGATGTCCGGATGCGTCCACGTGTGGTTGCCGATCTCATGGCCCTCGCGAAACACTCGCTGCAACACGCCCACATGCTCGGCCGCCACTGCGCCGATGATCATGAAGGTGCCCTTGACGTTTTTCTGCTTGAGAACATCGAGAATCTTCGGCGTCCACTTCGGGTCGGGCCCGTCATCGAACGAAAGCGCAACTTCCTTGGGATGGTAGCCGTACTGCTCGATTATGTACGTGCGCGGGTACACATCCATGTGCTCATCCACAATGAGCTTCTTGCGCGGGTCGTTCTCGTCCGTGTCCACGGTTACGGTGCGCTTGCCCGGCTGCGGCAATCCGGTGACGCGGAGAATGTCTCCTTCGCCCTCCGTGTCCACATCGTGCCCTGGCTGCACCGATCCAAGCGCCTGTAGCGAGTCTGGGTTGCTCGGCTTGTCCCAGACGCTCCACAGAGAGCTGTCTTCTTCGCCCAGTCGCCAAAGAGCGAAGGTTTGCAGGCCAAGAGCGCGGGCCGCGCGCATTTCGTCTAGCAGCGAGACACCATCGAGGAACCAGACCACGTGACGTTGGTTGTTGTCTTCGTCGATGTACTCGAAGTGTGGATTAAGCGAGTCGTAGTCGAGGTCCAGATCGGCGTCGGCGTCCGAGGCGCGCTGCCATGCATCGGAGACCGTGATGTCTTCCGTATTGAGCACCTCGGGCTTGAGATGCTTTCGGTTCTTCGGGTTGGGAATCGAGAGCGTCCAGTCGTAGCCGTAGCTGCCCACGGCGCAGATAATCTTCTCCTTGGGCACAATCTTCAGCACGCGCTGCAGGTTGGCGACGAACCAGGTCTGACTGGCCACAGGGCCCGGCTCGCTGTTGGCTTCGTGCTCGTCGTAGTTCATCAGCACAATGCCGTCGGAGTTGGCGGCAATCTGCTTCAGTTGGTCGTCCGGAGTCGAAGCAGCCGCGTTCACATAAAGGCGCAGGTTGCGCGCATGCAGGTCGGCATACAGATCGTGAATAAAGCTCAGGTAAGCCGGCACCGCATCGTCGTTCAGGCTCTCGATGTCGAGTGAAAGCCCAGGATAGCCCGGATACGCCGTAAAGAAGCGAAGAATCTGCTGCCGCAGCGCCGCGCGCTTGCCGCTATCTTTCAGAACATCGCCGACGCCCGCGTCCCAGACCTGCGCGCGCGGGTTGTAGTTGTTCAGGTGCGGAATGACTTCCGTATCTTCTCTCGCCGCCTGGATGACGTGTTTGATCCGGCTCATGCTGTCCGGGTCGTGTACGGTGGCGCCGTCCACTACGGGATACTCGTGCAGATTGTCGCCGGTCATCGCCATCAGCTTTCCCGAGGGCGCGGAGACGTGAAACCACTGCGCGAAGAGCAGGTCGATCTGGTGGATATGCTCCTTGAGCGAAGAGTAGCTGGCCGCATCGTCCTGGACGTAGTAGGCGGCGCGCAGGCCTTCGCCGGTGTTGAACGGAATATCGGAAGGCTTGCGGTCGGTCTTGCGCCGCGCCGGGCGTCCATTCTTGTTCCCGCGCAGCAAAGGAGCGCGATCGGGAACTGCCTTGTAATTGTGCTTGGTCGTGGGCAACAGCAGCTCGGGCAGGTGCTGATTGCGAAACACATTAAAGATGAACACACCCACCACCAGCGTGGAAATCACCGCTGTGACGTCGAGGATGCGCCGCAGCCGCTTCCAGCGCTTGCGTTGTGGGTCGAGAAATATTTGACGATCAGGCATCTTTGTTTTCAATTACCCATGAGCAAAATCCGCTTCCACGTTCTACGCTATACAGTACGAATCGTATGGAAGCTGCCGACCAGAGTCAATTAATGCCGCCGCGCCGGGTGCCCTCCGCGCCAGGCGCACGCATGCGTTTTGCGCTCATGGCCGCCCCGGCACTGGCGGCGGGCTTGGGTCTGCGCCTGTGGATGTTGAAAGATCTGTTCTTGGTCAACGGGGATGCGCTCATCTATGGAGGCTTGGCAAAGGCCCTGCTCCATGGTCACTATGCGCTGAATATGGGGGGTGGTGCGCCGGTTCCCACGCTGATCCGGCTGCCCGGCTATCCGCTCTTACTGGCGCTCAGCTTCAGGCTCTTCGGCATTGAAAACTATTTCGCTGTCGCGCTCCTCCAGATTGCCCTGGAGCTTCTCGGCTGCCTGTTGCTGGCGGAGTTCGCGGGCCGGAGCGCCCCGCCGCAACTCAAGTCCGGTGCGCGCCTCGCGACGCTCTGGCTGGCCGCGCTGTGCCCCTTCACTGCCTCGTATGCGGTGGTTCCTCTTGCCGAAGCATCGACCCTCTTTGTGTTGGCGTTGGCGCTCTGGGCCATGGCCCGTTTCCACGACCGGCCGGGGTGGGGAAGTGCGCTCTGGTTCACGTTTGCCGTCACCTTTGCGGCGCTCCTGCGTCCTGACGGCCCTCTGGTGGCCGTTGCGCTGGCTCCTGCACTCGTGATCCCGCTTCTGCGCCCGAGCGCGACAGCCGCAATACCCCTCAATAAACTCCTGCGCATGACCACAGTCTGCGTCCTGCTGGCGCTAGCGCCGTTTGCTGTCTGGACGGCTCGCAACTGGCAGGTCTTCCACGTTTTCCAGCCTCTGGCGCCGCGTCTCGCCATGGACCCCGGCGAAGACTCGCAGGAGGGATGGGTGCGCTGGGTCAGGACCTGGTGTCTCGATTTCAGTTCCACTTACGACATTTACTGGAACGTCCCCGACGGCGTACTCGATCTGAGCAAACTGCCCGCGCGCGCCTTCGACTCGCCCGCGCAGTACGCTGAAACCGCCGCGCTGGCCGCCGGCTACAACACCCACGGCCAGGACATTACACCCGACATCAACGCTCGTTTCGAACGGCTAGCTGAAGAGCGCATCGCCGCCCACCCGGTCCGTTACTACGTCTGGCTGCCTTTGGGGCGATTGGCAGACATGGTTTTTCGCCCGCGCGTTGAAAACCTGAACATTGATCTCGACTGGTGGGTCTATGAGCATCACGACGACGAGACCTGCTTCAGTTGGGCCTACGCAGCGCTGAATGCGCTTTACCTGCTGCTGGCAGCGGTTGGGCTCAAGCTGCGTCCGCGCTTCGGCAAGGCGATGCTGGCCTACATCCTGCTCCGCAGCGCCATGCTGCTCACGGTCGAGGCACCGGAGACACGCTACACCCTCGAGTTTTTCCCCATGCTGTTTGCGCTGGGTGGCATCGGGCTCTACTGGGTGGTAAACCGCGTCTGCTTATCGGTCTTGAGGGTAAAGGCATCGGCAGCCAGAGCCTGATTCACCTTGATGTTGGTGTAGTGGCAGATTCTGGATTGCCCCTGGCCCTGGTCGAAGACCTGCTGGACGCTTACGCCGCGGTCGGCATCCATCCATAGCGTGACCTTGGGAATATTCTTCCGCACCGTCGGGTCCTTGGCCACCATCTCCAGCTTTTCCGTTGTAACGCCGTCCATCTTCTCCGTGCCAAGGTACTTGATGTTCCACTTATCTTCCAGTTCCTTGCCGCTGGCGCCAAACCCGAGCATGAACCAGCTCTGGTATTGGCTGAACTTTGTAAGCGTCGTAACCTGGTTCAGCAGCTTTTCGTAGAGCTTGATCGTCCCGCCGGACAGCACCACAACCTTTGGCGCAGCCTTCCCGTTCACCAAGGCGATGTGCGCCGCCATCTGGAACACCTTACCTTCGTGCTTGTAGTACGCCGTACCCTTCTGCACGTCCTTGTCGTAAAAAGGCTGCGTTGTGATCGTGTCGAACTCAAAGTCCGTTGACGTGGTGTGGAAGTTGGCCGAGGCGGCATCGAGCCTCTGCAGCACCTTGCTCAGATCGTCCGCCGCACGCGCCGCGCGCACCGGCAGCAGGGCGAGCAAAATCGTTGCCGCGAAAATCAGCTTTCTTGAATGCATAAGTTCCTTATCCTGTCTGAGAATCCCTGCAAAAACCAGGATTCCGGTGAAGGGTACGGGCTTCAGCCCGTACATACATAAACCCTGCAAAAACAAGATGGGCTTTAGCCCCTGAGGGATGTTCTTTTGTCTTATCTCCGATGTTTCTTCAGAGTTTCTTGACAGATCCTGAGGCGCCCATGCGCTTGAGAAAGCAGCCTACCGGTGCGCCCAGATCTTCCAGTTCAGATTTCCCTGGGCATCGGTCACGGTTTCCCACCGCTCCACAACAACGGCATCCCCGGTTACCGGCAGAATGGCCTGCCGCAGCACTTTCTTCACCGTCGCGTCCGGTGTGCCTGCGGGTATGTTCACATCCGAGGCCTGCACCGTCACGATCATGCCGTGATTGCCGTCGCCTGTCAGTTGAATCGGATGCAAAAGTCCCGCGCTCGATGACGCCTTGTCGCCGTAGTTCCACAGGTGCGGCGTCACAAAGATGAACAGCAGAATCAGCGTCACCATCACGTCGTAGTGAAAACACCCGCGCGGATAGGTCCAGAAAAAATAGCTCTTCAAAACCTCTTTGACACCGCGCTTTGGCTCGAACGCCAGCTCGCTTGAGTTTTCCATTACAACTCCTTCGTAATCCGGTCCAGCCCGCCCATGTAGGGTCTCAAGACTTCCGGAATCAGCACCGAGCCGTCGGCCTGCTGATAGTTCTCGACAATCGCCAGCCAGGTGCGGCCCACAGCCAGGCCGCTGCCGTTCAGCGTATGCACAAACTCCGGCTTCGCTTTGGCGCCCTGTGTCCGGTAGCGAATGTTGGCCCGCCGCGCTTGGAAACCCTCGAAGTTCGAGCAGGAAGAAATCTCCCGGTAAAGTTGCTGCCCCGGCAACCACACTTCCAGGTCGAACGTCTTCGCCGAAGAGAACCCCGTGTCGCCCGTGCACAGCAGCATGCGCCGGTAAGGCAGCTTCAGCGCCTCCAGAATCTCCTCTGCATCCCGCGTCAGCTTCTCGTGTTCCGCATCCGACTCCTCGGGCCGCGTAAACTTCACCATCTCCACCTTCTGAAACTGGTGCTGGCGGATAATGCCGCGCGTGTCCTTGCCCGCTGCGCCAGCCTCGGCGCGGAAACAAGGCGTGTACGCCGTCAGGCAAATCGGCAGCCGCGCCTCGTCCAGAATTTCGTCGCGGTAAAGGTTTGTCACCGGAACCTCGGCCGTCGGAATCAGCCAGTGATCGTTGTCCTTGAACTCACCGCGCGCCGCGGCATCCGCGTCCGCGTCCGAACAGCGAAACAGATCCTCGGCAAACTTCGGCAACTGCCCGGTCCCGAACAGCGACTTCGAGTTCACCATGAACGGCGGCAGCACTTCCGTGTACCCGTGCTTCTGCGTGTGCAGGTCGAGCATAAAGCCGATCAGCGCCCGCTCCAGTCGCGCTCCAGCGCCCATATAAACCGCAAACCGCGCCCCACTCAGCTTCGCCGCCCGCTCCAAATCCAGAATGCCGAGCCCTTCGCCGATCTCCCAATGAGGCTTCGGCTCAAATTCGAAAGCCGGCTTCTCGCCCCACGTCTTCACCACGACGTTGTCCGCCTCGGAAGTGCCGGTAGGAACCTCGTCGCGTGTGAGATTGGGAATGCTCGCCAGCGACAGCCGCATCTGCTCGTCCAGAGAAGCTGCCGTCTTGTCCAACTCATCCAGCTTGTCTTTCAGCGAACGCGTCTCGTCCATGACAGCCGAGGCATCCTGCCCAGCCTTTTTCAGCGCGCCCACCTGCTGGCTCAGCTCATTGCGCCGCGCCTTTAGCCGCTCTGCGGTGGTAATCGCCTCGCGCCGGCTCTGGTCCAGGGCGCGAAAATCTCCCAGCAGCGCCACCGGGTCAGCCCCGCGCGCACGCAGTTTTTCTTCAACAAGTTGCAGGTTAGTCCTGACAAATCCCAGATCAAACATAGCTCTTATAGTTTACTCGACAAAGCAGCAGCCTCCAGCTTCCAGCCCCCATCCAGCCATTTTTGATCGGACCTTTTGCCGTCGTTCTTTCTGGAGGGAGCTGGGGCCTTCAGGCCCCGGAATGCGAGGCTCAATCGGGACGGGCTTCACAGGCTGCGGAAAAACTCCTACGGGCGGTAGGCCGGGGATTTATCCCCGGTATAAGCACAATGGAATGAATAGGGCTTTAGCCCCTGAGGTATGCTTTTCGGGCCTTCCCTCCAAAATGAGGCCTTTTTCCGCAGCCTGTTCAGCCCCGGGCTCTTAGCCTTTAGTTTTCCTCTCGTTCGCCTCCTGCCATGTCAACCCCCCGCTCTGCTGACTCGCTGACTGGCTGACTCGCAAACCCACCCATGCTGTAGCATCCAACTATGATTGCGGGCGTTTCCTGGGTTTGGTGGGTAGGTTTTCACGTGGTCGTGGTGCTGGTGCTGGTAGGCGACTGGTTCATCCCCGGCCACCGGCACGAAACCCGCCATGTGCAGGCATTTGCCTGGCTGGGCACGGCCCTTCTGGTGCTCGCCGCGGCCGCTTTTGCATTCTGGATCGCCGTCATGCAGGGCCGCCAGCCCGCCCTCGAGTTTGTCGCCGGCTATACCATCGAAACTTCCCTCAGCATCGACAATCTATTCGTCTTCATGGTGCTCTTTCAGGGTTTCCGCATCGGCCCGCTCCGCCAGCACAAGGCCCTGATCTGGGGTGTAGCCGGAGCGGTCCTGCTGCGCGGCCTTTTCATCATTACCGGCGTCACGCTGCTCAACCGCTTTGAATGGATCACCTGGATCTTCGGCCTGTTCCTGCTCTATGCGGCCTTCCGGCTGGTGCGCGGAGGCTCGGCGCGGGCCGCCATTCCCGAGTGGATTTCTCGCCTCCAGCCGGCCAAGGGCTCGCTATTGCCCGTCATCCTTGCCGTCGAGGTCACCGACCTGCTCTTCGCCGTCGATTCCATCCCCGCCGTCCTCGGCGTCTCCCACAATCCCTTTGTGGTCTACACGTCGAACATCGCCGCCGTCATCGGCCTGCGCTCGCTCTACTTCGCTCTTGCCGGCCTGCTCGACCGCTTCCGCTACCTGCATTACGGCCTTGGCGCGCTCCTCGCCTTCGTCGCCCTCAAAATGCTCGCCGCTCACTGGCTCGAAGTGCCCATCACAATTTCGCTCGCCGTGATGGGCATAATCCTGGCAGTCTGCGCCGCAGCCTCATGGATAGCGCAAAGCAAAGAGCAGAAAACAGGGAACAGGAAACAGTGAACATGCTCCTGCGCACTGAGAGCTGAAAGCTAGAAGCTGTCTTTACCCCAGTGCCAGGTTCAGATTGTCGATTGCTTCGTCAATCTCATCGGTGTTCTTATAGCCCACCGTGACGCAATCCACGCCCGCGGTCCTGAAGGCGAACCGCATCGCTTTCTGTCGGTCCTCGTGGTTGAAGGCGCCTTCTCCAATCAGCTTCATGCTGATCACGCCCATGCCTTCCTTCTTCACCTGCCGCACATGCTTCACAACCTCGTCCACGTCGCCCAGCCCGTGGGTGTCGTATTCCTCGGCGTCCATGATCGTGCCCTTGTGGTTCATTCGGATCATGGCCACATCCAGCCACTTGTTGCCCGGCATCAGCCGCAGCGCCGGCAACCCGTGCACGCTCGCGCCGTGGCTCTTGATTGCCTTCTTCTGCTCCGCCGCCAGAATCGCGTCCTGCCACTTCGCCGTGTCCGCGACCCACGTCCCTGTGTGCTGGAAGTGCAGCAGCATGATGTCGAAGTAGTCCGTGTCGGAGTTCTTTCTTAGCTCGTCCAGCTTGGCCGCCGGGTCCACGCCCTCCCGCGTTGTCACCTTCGACATCAGTGTGTAGTTCTCGCGCGGAATTCCTTTCAGCGCCAACGCCAGCATCTGCTGCGACGCGCCATACGATTCGGCGGTCTCAAAGAACCGAATGCCACGGTCATACGCATGGTGCACCAGCCGCGTCAGCCCTTCCTGCCCAAGCTGTTGCTGGAGGTGCCCGCTAAAGCTGCCCGTACCCAGCGCCAGCCGCGTTACCTTCACGTCCGAGCGGCCCAGCGTCACAAGATCCGTCGCCGTCGCCGTCGCCCGCTCCGCCTTCAGTGGCAGTGTGCTCACCAGCGCACTGGCGGCAACGCCGGTCTTCAGAAAATCTCTTCTGGAAAAAGATGTCATCTCAACCTCCGGGGGATCGGCCAAGGGGGCCAATTCCCCGAAGATTACCACATTTCGAGATACCCGCGCATAAATCCTCAACGCAGACTGCAAACGGCTGACGAATAGAAACTGCCCACTGTCCACTGCCTTCAAAGTGATAGCCTCAATGTTGATGCCAACGGCCGCGCAAGTTGATTTTCTGGTCATGGGCGCGGGGGTTGCCGGCCTGCGTGCCGCTATCGAACTAGCCCGCCACGGCGACGTCCTGGTCGTCACCAAGGAGTCGCTCGGCGAGTCCAACACACACTACGCGCAAGGCGGAATCGCCGTCGCCATGGAAGGCGACGAGGACATCGCCCTCCATCTCGAAGACACCGTCAATGCCGGGGACGGCATCGTCTACCGCCCCGCCGCCGAAGCGCTCGTTTCCGAAGGCCCCGTCCGCGTAGCCGAGTTGATCGAGTGGGGCGCCCACTTCGATTCCGAAGCCGGCCAATTGCTTCGCACCCGCGAAGGCGCTCATTCGCTGCCGCGCATCCTCCACGCCAGCGGCGACGCCACCGGCGCCGAAATCAGCCGCTCTCTCGTCGCCTTTGCCCGCGTCCACAAGCGCATCCGCTTTGCCGAGTGGACCATGGTCACCGGTCTGGTCGTCTCCGGCGGCCGCGCCGTTGCCGCCGATCTCTCCCCTGCCGGCGCCGAGGCTGCCAATCAGCACCCTCATCGGATCGCCACCCGCGCCGTCCTCATCGCCGCAGGAGGCGCAGGCCAGGTTTACTCGGACACCACCAACCCCGCCGTGGCCACCGGCGACGGCATCGCCCTCGCGGCCCGCGCCAGCGCCGAGCTGGCCGACATGGAGTTCTATCAGTTCCACCCCACCGCTTTGTCGCTGCCCGGTGTGCCGCGCTTTCTGCTCTCCGAGGCCCTGCGCGGCGAAGGCGCTTACCTCCGCAACGACCGCGGCGAGCGCTTCATGGAGCGTTATCACCCCCTGCTCGAACTCGCCCCGCGCGACGTGGTGGCCCGCGCCATCGCCCGCGAAGGCATGGGCGAAGCTGGAAGTGCCCGCCTGGTCTATCTCGACATGCGCCACATCCGCAGCCTCGACCTCCACAAACGTTTTCCCGGCATCAGCGCCTTCCTCGCGCACTACGGCCTCGACCTCGCCAGCGATCTCATCCCCGTCCGCCCCGCGGCCCACTACCTTATGGGCGGCATCCGAACCGACCTCGCCGGCCGCACCAGCCTCGGCGGCCTCTACGCCGCCGGAGAAGCTGCCTGCACCGGTGTCCACGGCGCCAATCGCCTCGCATCCAACTCTTTGCTCGAAGGCCTCGTCTTCGGCACGCGCGCCGCGCAGGCCATGCTCGCCGACGACCTCCCGCTCCTCCCCGTCGAAGCCAGCGAAGCCGAGTCCAACCCCTTATCGCAACGCGAAAAAGCGCAGGTCGAAGCCATCATCGCCCAATTGCAAGCGGCCATGTGGACGTGCGCGGGCCTACTCCGCGAAGAGACCACTCTGCTCCAAGGCCTTGCCGCGCAAGCCGCCTGCGACGCCGCTCTCTCTGAACTCGCGCAACAGGGCAAAGCCAGTCGCCGCCTCTCCGAAGCCCATGCCATCAGCCGCGTAGCCCACGCCATCCTCCACTCCGCCCTGGCCCGCACCGAAAGCCGTGGCGCCCACTATCGCAACGACTACCCCAACCGCGACGACCGGAACTTCCAAAAGCACTCCGTACTCACCCGCGATGCCCGCGTCGTCTTCGAAGAATGGTAACGATGCGGCGGCAACTCAGAACTGTGAACTGAGCAGGGCAATCGCATTTGGATTTTTTGAGATGTTTTGAAAGGGCACGGCTTTTGAGCCTGCCCTGAGCGGAGTCGAAGGGTGCCATAACTGCCGCAAAATCAACGAGGGCTTTAGCCCCTGGGGGATGCTTTTCGGGCCTTTGATCCAAAATCAGGCCTTTTTCCGCAGCCTGTTTAGCCCCCGAGGGATGGTCTGAAAGGATTCCATTACATCCCTCAGCGGCTAAAGCTGACAAGATTTACCTCGCAATCGGCACGGCTAAAGCCGTGCCCTTTCAAAAAAAACGAATCTTTCTAGAGAATTTAAAGTCCTCGCTCTTCATTCCACAGGCAAATTCCAAATGCGATTGCCCTGGTGAACTGAGAGTCCCCCTTGACTCCCCCTCCGCATTCCTTGTAGCCTCTCCACACACGGGAAAGGAGGTTGATCCAGCTGATGAAAAGTGATTCTTCGAGTTGTTTCTTACGTGAGGTGACTGAGGCCTGAGGCTTTGCGCCCCAGTTCCCCAGATAAGACCCGGTGGAGGGTTCTCCACCATGGCTCTGGCAATCGCCTGTAGCGCGAAGGCCTCCAGTCCAATCCCAACAGTCCACCGGCAACGGCCTGAGAAGCTTCCTTCTCAGGCCGTTGTTGCGTTTTGCGGGCTAGTGGGAGCGGTTTTCCCATTGCAAGCACTTATGGGCCGGGATATGATGAGCGTCCATGTTTCCCTATGACTCAGCACTGCTTGTGGCAGTCGAGCGCACTCCACAGACGATTGCCGACGTGATCCAGATGCTTGAGAGCATCCAGAGCATCTGCTCGGACGGCGATGGATTGAAGTGGTTCAACGGCCTTTATCTCGAAGTGACGCGGGCAGTTCAGGCGCGGGTGCAAGCGGCCGGGTTTGGCGATTCGCAATGGATTGCGGCGCTGGATGTCCGTTTTGCCGTCTTCTATTTCGTAGCGATGCGGGGCGCTCTGTCCGGGGCGGCGTTACCGGGGGCCGGTGCGCCGGGTTGCTGGCAGGCGCTATTCAACGTCCGCAATCAGGCGGCCGTCGCACGCATTCAGTTCGCGCTCGCCGGCATGAACGCGCATATCAACCACGACCTTCCCCAGGCGGTGGCGGATGTGTGCGCGGCGACGAGCATTGAGCCGCAACATGGGAGCACGCAGTACAACGATTTTACGGCGCTGAACACCACGCTCGACAGCCTGATTGACGCCGCCAAAAAGAACCTGTGCGTGCGGTTGCTGGGGGATGCGCTGCCGCCGGTGTCGCGCCTTGAAGACACGATTGCGGCGTGGAGTATTTCCTCGGCGCGCGAGGCGGCCTGGAACAACGCCGAGCTGCTCGTGCATCTTGAGGATGAGCCTCCGATTTCCGGCACATTCGTCGATACGCTCGACGATCTGACGGCCGCGACGAGCGAGACGCTGCTGGTGCCTGTTCCATAGCCTGCCCGCAACTGCGAGGGTGTGAACAGAAATCAGGTCCATGCCATAGAATCCCAATAGCATGAAGTGTCCTTATTGCGGTTTCGGGCAGGATCGCGTGGTCGACTCGCGCGAAAGCAAAGAGGCCGACTCGATTCGGCGGCGGCGTGAGTGCGAGCGCTGCAACCGGCGCTTCACCACCTACGAGCGCATCGACGAAATTCCTTACATGGTCGTCAAAAAGGACGGCCGCCGCGAGCGCTTCGACCGCCAGAAGGTTTTGAGCGGCCTGCTGCGCGCCTGCGAAAAGCGCCCCGTTTCGTCAACCCAGTTGGAAAAGATCGTCGACGCCACCGAGAGCTTCCTGATGGACGCGCCCGAGCGCGAACGTACCACCGCCGAGATCGGCGAGCTGATTATGGAGCACCTCAAGGGCCTCGACACCGTAGCTTACATCCGCTTCGCCTCCGTCTACCGCGACTTCAAAGATGTCCGCGAATTCAAGGAAGAGCTTGAAGGCCTCTTGCGCAGCCACGGCAACAGAACAAAGAAATAGCTTTTCGCTGCCCGCGCAACCCGTCCTGTACTGCCGCCCATAGCATGGTTTTTGCCGGGCGTTACGGCACTTCCAGCTTGTGCAGCACGAGAACCACGCCGATCGTTGTGCCCGTCTCCTTGTCGAGAATCGGCGATGTCCCGAGTTCGATGTGAACTTCGCGCCGCTGGCGATCGAGCACGGTCGCAAGCCCCTTCGACGGGCCTTCCAGCGCCATCGAAAACGTCAACTCTGACCGGCCGCCGCCAAGATAGGCCAATACAGGGAATCCCTCTTCAATCGATACGCCTCGCAACTCCGACGTCTGCCAGCCGAGCAGCTCTTCCGCGGCCGGATTGGCCGAACGGATAAAGCCCACCGCGTCGGTAACAAGCACGGCTGTGCACATGGACTCGATCACGCTCTCAAGCTTCGCGTTTCTGCGGCGCGCGTCTTCCAACTCCTTCCGGGTTTCGGTTACATCCACGCACAACATGCGCATGCCACACGGATTTCCGTCGGCATCGCGCATCAGGCTGCGGTGCATCTCGTAGGTGCGGAACTGCCCCGAGCGGTCATAGAGCGAGCGGCGCACCGCCTCGGGCTCCTCGCCGGACTCCAGCGCCAGGCAATAGGCGGCGAAGCTGGGGTCCTTCTCGTCCGCGGCCATCAGATCCCACGCGATTCTTCCGATCAGTTCGCCGCGTTCCAGAGGGTGGCGAGCGAGAACGGCGTGGTTGACTCGCGTGATGATGCCGCGAGTATCGATCTCGATATAAGGCAGGGGCAGCGCGTCAAAAGGATCCATCGCGGCCTGCTCGATTGCGGGCGCGTCGTGGGGGGCGGCTTCGGCCTGTGCAACAGGATTCACGGGGTCTACCTCTTTCCAGCTTGCTGGGCCTAGATCCTCAGCAGATCGTCGGCGTTCTGGAGACGGTTGATGGGGGTCAACTCAAATGTGATCGGAATGCGAAGCATGATCGCGCGCCCCGCGACGTTGATGCTGCTCTCGCGATTCTGGGCAATGATCCTGTCCAGCTCCGCGGTCACAATCAGTTCGCTGTGCCGTCCCTGCAAAATAGCCAGCAGCGCCGAGTCGCTCCAGTGATAGATGGCGTCGTTGTTCTGCAACCCCGCGGTCAGGAAAGCTGAAACGGCCATCAGGCAATCCTCCACTGCCTCGGAGCCGAAGCGCTGGCTGATGATGTCCAGGCAACTCAGCCGGAACAGGACAATAAACCCGTCTCCGCCATTGGCCAGAATCTTGCGCAGATGTTCCACGGCGCTGCCGCCTCCGCGCAGCCCGGCCGCGTTGTCATTGGCTGTCGAGCAGTCGGCCACCCTTAGCTTCGCAGCCTGGTCGAAAGTGGGCCCCTTGCCGTTCAGCGGATGAAGATAGAGATCCAGCTTCTCGTGCCAGGCATCGATCTCTCCACCTGTCGTCAGCCGCTTTAGCAGTTGCAGCAGAGACGCCGGATCGGCCGCGGCCTTGTCGACACCAAGCTGTCCAAACAACTCGCTTAGCAGAGATGTCACAGTGTTGCGCCAGGCCGCAAGCTGCTCGCGCAGCGCGGTTTCCGCGCCGTCCCGGTAGCTCTCGAATTCGCGCAGGATCGAGCTGATCAGCGCCAGCTTTTCCTCGTCGGGAAGATGATCCGGCAGCCGGCGCGACAGCGCATCGACCTTGGACCGAAACACGCGATAGGTCTCGGCGTCCATCTCTGGAACGCCCGCCGCGGCGCCGTCCACCAGCAAGGTGAGGCAGCGCTCATCGGCAGCAAGCCCGGGTTTGTCGCTGACCGAGGACCCTGACTGGCCCCAGCCACCCATCTGCTTCAGGTTCATCCGTGATGGCTCCTGTGTATGCCTATCGGCGGAAAATCGCGCCCCCTAGAGAAAAATGCTGAAATTTCAGAAGTTCGGAGCCATGGGATCGGCTCGAAATGGGTGAACAGAAACCTATCCTCCTGTACACTGGAGAGTTAACAGTCATGAAAAACAAACAACCCATCGGCATCCTCGGCGCCACCGGCATGGTCGGCCAGCGTTACATCCAACTGCTTGAAAACCACCCCTGGTTCGAGGTGGCCTGGCTTGCCGCCAGCGACCGCTCCAGCGGCAAGACTTATGGAGAGGCCGCCAAGTGGCGTCTCGACACCCCGCTGCCCGAGCGCATTGCCAAAATGACCGTGTCGCCCGCCGATCCCGCGGGCGCGCCCAAGGTGATCTTTGCCTCCATCGACGCCGCCTTCGCGCGCGAAATGGAGCCCAGGTTCGCCGACGCCGGTTGCGCCGTGCTCTCGAATTCAAGCGCCTTCCGCATGACCCCCAACGTGCCCCTGGTCATTCCGGAAGTGAACGCCGACCACCTGCACCTGATCGAGGAACAGCCCTCGCGGCAGGCATCGGGCGGCTACATCGTCACCAACCCCAACTGCTCCACTATCGGCCTCGTCATGGCGCTCAAGCCCATCGAGGAGCGCTTCGGCATCGAGCAGATTTTTGTCACTACCATGCAGGCTGTCAGCGGCGCGGGCTACCCCGGCGTGGCTTCCATGGACATCCTCGACAATGTCGTGCCCTACATCGGCGGCGAAGAAGAAAAGATGGAAGCTGAGACCCTCAAGCTGCTCGGCAAGATCGATGGACCCGCCATCAAGCCCCTGGACGCCGGCATGACCGCTCATTGCAACCGCGTTGCGGTTGTCGACGGCCACACCGAGTGCGTCTCCCTCAAGCTGCGCAAGAAAGCCACGCGGGAAGAGATTCTGGAGGCCTGGGCACAGTTTCAGCCGTTGGCCGGCCGCAACCTGCCCACCGCTCCCGCGGTGCCCGTGCAATGGGCTCCGCAGCCTGATCGTCCGCAGCCGCGCCTGGATCGCAACCGCGGCAACGGCATGGCCGTCACGGTCGGCCGCCTGCGCCCCTGCAACCTGCTGGACTGGAAGTTCGTGCTACTCTCGCACAACACCGTGCGCGGCGCCGCCGGAGCCACCATTCTCAACGCGGAGCTGCTGGTCAGCCTGGGCAAACTCGAGACTGCGGCCGCACGCGCCTAAAGCGCCGTTAACGAACGATGGGAAGATTGGAATGAGCCTGGTAGTGATGAAGTTTGGCGGCACGTCGGTCGAGGACCCGGCTGCAATTGGGCGTACAGCGGCCATCGTGGCCGGACGCGTAGCCATGGGCAAGCAACCCGTTGTGGTTGTCAGCGCCATGGCGAAGGTGACCGATCAGTTGCTGCGGGCCGCCGGCGCCGCGGCGCTTGGCGACCGCACCGGTGCCCTGGCCATCAGTTCGCGGCTGCGTTCGCGTCATCGCGACACCGCCTGCGCGCTGGTAAAGAACCCGGCCGAAGCCGCCGAGCTGGTCAAGTTCATCGACGAAAAGTTCGACTCGCTCGACGAAGTCCTGCGCGGCCTCGCCGCGATCCTTGAACTCACGCCGCGCATTTCCGACCTGATTGTCAGCTACGGCGAGCGCATTTCCAGCCGCATCGTCGCCTCCGCTTTCCGCCAACTCGGCATCGACGCCGTGCACGTCGACGCCCGAGAAATCGTCATCACCGACTCGCAGTTCCAGAAGGCCGTCCCGCAGGATGAGATCATCGACAAGCGCGCGCAGGAGAAGCTGCTCCCGCTCACCGCCGAGGGCAAGGTGCCGGTCATGGGCGGCTTCATCGCCTCCAACGAGGCCGGCATCACCACCACCCTGGGCCGCGGTGGTTCGGACTTTACCGGCGCGCTCATCGGCGGCGCGCTCACGGCCGAAGCCATCGAGATCTGGACCGACGTTGACGGCATCATGACCGCCGATCCCCGTGTCTGCCCCGACGCGCTGCGCGTCAAAGTCATCAGCTTTGAAGAAGCGGCCGAACTCGCCTACTTCGGAGCTAAAGTCCTGCACCCGGCCACGATTCTTCCAGCGGTCAAAAAGAACATTCCGGTGTTGGTCTTGAACAGCCGCAACGCGGCCTGCGAAGGCACGCGCATCATCTCGGTTGCGCCCCACTGCAACAGTCCCTTCAAGTCCATCTCCGTCAAAAAGAAGTTGAGCATCATCGATGTCGTAGCCAGTCGCATGTTGATGACCCACGGCTACCTCAGCCAGATCTTCGCCATCTTCGACAAGCACCAGTGCCCGGTCGACATGGTCTCCACATCTGAAGTTTCCGTATCGCTCACCGTCGACTCGAACGACAAGCTCCCCCTGATCGCCGCCGATCTAGGCAAGCTGGCCGACGTCAAATACGAGGGCAAAAAAGCCCTGGTCTGCATGGTGGGCGAAGACATTCGCGGCCAGAACTCCATCGCCGCGCAGGTCTTCAATGCTGTCCGCCACATCAACGTCCGCATGATCTCGCAAGGCGCCAGCGAAATCAACATGAGCTTCATGATCGAAGAAG
>CAYQOQ010000046.1:0-29912 GCA_964419175.1 uncultured Occallatibacter sp.
TTGTAGCACAAAAAGGCTTTCGCTAACTCAGGCTTCACGAATTATCCGGGTTAGGCAGATTCTCTTCGCTTGATAACGCACGGCAATGCGATTTCTCTAATGGCAGGACTAAGATGCGTTGCCATGCCAAGGTTACCACCCGGACCAGGTGTGTATTTGTCCCATCTAATTCGCGATGCGTTATCCTTCTCGATGTGCCCAGGCCAGCCACAGAGCCAGCCTGGCACTAATCTTCAGTGGCGAGCCAAAGCGACTTCGACTGCCGGCTTCGAGAAGCGCGAATCCTCCAACTTGGGGTTTACCACGACATTTTCGATGCTGATCTGCTCTGCTGGTGCGGGCAGTGCTTTGACCTGTTGGTTCCCATCTTTTATTGGCAGCACCTTGGTCTCAAGAATGAACGGAATCTGAAGACCGTTCACCAATCGATAATCGCGGTAGTAAACCTCCACCGGATGCATCTTTCCATCGAGCCGCCTCGGCTGTCCCTCCACTTTGGCCTCCAGGAACGTCTGCGCATCAATCCACACGTGCATCGAATGACCGTCCTTCATCGTCAATTGGAGGTTGTATGTATCCCGATCGTTGACCTTCTCCATACCAAGCAGTTCAACGCGAGTTCCCTTGGCCGCGAAGTCGACAAGTGGCCCATCCAGATCCGATTGCATCTCGGCCAATTTCAGCTCATCGGCTGTATAGGATTCCACTTCGAGACGGTTAAGGAAGGGCCTGACTTTCCAGCCGTTGCTGCCGTTATACACCTGAATCGCCGTCTGGCCGTTGAACTGAATTTCGAGACGCTGCTTGCGCGGACGCTCCATCTCCATCACAAACGGCAACTGCGCCTCCTTCGCAAGCCTTGGAGAAGCGGGCAGAGGCTGCAATTTCCCTTGCCCCCCTGGTGGCGTGAGGGGCGTTGCCGAGGCCATTCCCCGTTGATCACCTCCCGCGCCTAGTTTTCCCGACTCCGAAATGGCTTTGACAGCACGCCATGCCTGCAATCCACCACGAGCTGCGACGTTCCTGCTCACTATCTCCGCAGCCGAGAGATTGCTGTGAGCCGCGGGTGTATCTCCTGCGGCGAACACGGAATGGGCGAGCGCAACAACAAGACTGGCTGCCATCAACTTACGTAGCATTTGTGCTCCTTAGCTCACAGATTTGTGAGCCACAGCTATAAAGGGATGCCAGATCGATATGCTATCGAACCCGATCCTCACAGCCGCGGCGACTGGATTATTCAACCACAAGTCCATCCACGTGAAATTGACCTATAACAACGTTCACGCGATCACCGGGTTTGACAACCCTACCCGGATTCGAGAAGGCCATCGAATAGGTCAATCCTGCTTCCGGCGCGCTCTTCACGCGCATTTTCCCCATGAATGGCAACTCCGGCACCACCACCTTGACTCTTGCAGCAGTGTCGATCGGGAGCAGCTCAATTTTCTCGTCGTTGAGCAGCTTGGCTTTGTTGCCGTCCAGCACATGCCAGGTAAATTTAATCAATTCGCCTGACTCTGCCGCCTTCACACTCATAGAGTCAATTCCCAAGAATATGCTGCAGTACACTCGCGCTGGATCTGCTCCTTGAAGATCCGCGCCAGGACGATGACATTGTTTTGTGGCAGCCTGTCTTCATCCATTTTGCCTCCGAGGTGATAAACGAGACTATAAAAGAAAAGCATGCCCTGACGTCCGGGCATGCTAGCTAATTCCCGACGCCCGTGATCGAGACCGACATCGCAGCATGACGATTGAAAGCGGTCGGTCGCGGTATCAAGACGACTGCTGGTATCAGAGGGCCGGAACTTAAGCCCGTCCTGTGCATAGTCGCTACATTGTTTGTGCAATAAGCCTTTGTGATCAATGAGGCTTAACTAAACTTGCTGCCTCAATCACGGGCTTGGCAAACAGCGATGCATCAAACTTAGGATTTACCTCCACCTTTTCGATGGCAATTGTCTCGACCGGAAAAACTCCGTTGAAGGTGCCTGCAACGGGCTTGACCGGCTTCGCTATCGGCAGAACCTTGGTCTCCAGAACAAATGGGATCTGCAGGCCATCGACGGCTCGATAATCGCGGAAGTAAACCTCCACTGCGTGCTCTTGGCCATCCAGGCGTCGGGGGGTGACCTCTATCTTTGCTTCTAGGAAAGTCTTTGCATCAACCCACACGTGGACTGTTCGCCCATCTTTCATCGTAAGTTTGAGTTTGTAGGCATCACGATCATCTATCTTTTCGGTGCCGTCAAGTTCGATCCGCGTTCCCTTGGCTGCGTAGTCGACCAAGGGGCCATCGAGTTCGAACTGCATTGATGCAAGCCTCAACTCATCCGAAGTAAAGGGCTCAACTTCAAGGCGATTGAGATAGGGCCTCAGCTTCCATCCGTTGGCACCGTCAAAAACCTGGATCGCCGTCTGATCTCTGAACAGAATCTCAAACCGCTTTTTGCGTGGACGCTCCATTTCCATCTTGAATGGTAGTTGAACCTCGTCTTTCGGATGCGTATCCGTAGAAAGCGAAGTGAGTTTCTTGCCTTCAGGAGGCGTTCGAAAAGGCGGCTGCCTGTTGCCGCCTGCTCCCAGCTTTCCTGTCCAGGTCATGGAATGAACCGCCCGCCATGCCTGCAGCCCTCCAGAGGCTGCAACGTTCCTGTCTACGATTTCAGCGGCTGAAAGGCTGGCAGGCGGCTTGGCGGTATCCGCTGCGTTGGCAATGGAAACGGCGAACAAGAGCATGGAACTGACTGCCAGTAATTTTCTAAACATCTTGCATCCTCACTGTCATCGTTTGAGGCAGGTTGGGAAGGGCCAAGCCGGTTTATCCTTCTCGCTTCTCTCGACGCAAGCTCCAGTGCGGAACTTCACTCAGGAGACTATTCCACGACTAGCCCTTCAGCCTGGAAGTGACCGATTACGACGTTCACGCGATCGCCGCGCTTCACTGTGCGCCCAGGGTTCGAGAATGCCATCCAGTATGCTTTCCCCGCCTCGGGTGTGTTGCTCTGGCGCAGCATACCGACCTTTTCCAGCGATGGCACCACCAGCCTGGCACGGGCTTCGGGGGCGAACAGATATGCATCGACCTTTTTGTCATTGAGGAGCTTTGCCTTGTCCGCGTCCAGCACCCGATAACTAAAGCGAATCAGTTCGCCTGACTCCACCGCCTTTACGGTCAACGAGTCAACGCCCCAAAGCATCTCGTAATAGGCGACCTCACGCCGCGGAGCACGATTGGGCAGATAACGGGTTGGAGTTTCGACCTTTGGGGAAGGCTTGTCGGTCGCAGCAACCGTTGCAGAGGCGAAAATCGGCGGGGATGCCTGGGCCGGCGACTGCGAGAAGGCTGGAGATATTAGCATTCTGCCGGCAAAAGTTACTGCCAACAGCGCGGTCTTCGTTCGCGAGGCTCTTGTGTGGCAAAACAATTCGGTACGGACCATCGCTGTCTCTTTTCTGTAGCCTGACCGGAGGAAGATTCATTCCGGTGCACTGCAATTCGACCTCTTTTGTTACATGATGGGCGCAAACGCACACTTCAACTTTGCGCCAAAGCAACTTCAGGCGCGTCCCGAGGAAGGATTCCGTCTACTGCGCCATGCTTGGAGCGGTGAGAGTTGTTTGTGGTCTTGGTCGAGTTTCCTTTATCGCGGAAACCGAACCGGCTGCGAAGGCAGCGAGGATTACTGCATTGCAAATGCCCAGTTTTCTCGCGCAGGATACCGTCAATCAAAGATTAACTACCTGCACATCATTTCGTATTCGGTTTGTACTTATCTGTGCGTTACGAGGATCATTTAGTGATGCTGTTGTTGCAATGCTGCTCGTGACGCTCGCCGCGAGCAGCATTGGTTCAGGGTTGACTGACTGTCATTACTGGGCCGTTCCATTCAAGGCAGAGGATTGCGTTCCGGCCGCATCGGTGACGGAGATGGTCGCAGGCTTAGCACCGGCAGCTTGGGAAGTTAACGGCTTGAACTGCACAGTAACAGCGCAGCTCGCCCCCGGGGCCAAGGTTGTGTTTCCGGTGAGCTGACCATTGCCAGCCGGTCCGCAAGTGGAAAGTAACCGAATCACGGTGTAGTTAGCGACATTAGCTGCAGTGCCGCCAAGTGCCCCTTGCGCAATTCCGGTTAGAGTTACGTTGCCGGTGTTGGTGAGGGTGAACGCTTGGGTCGGATCGAGGCCGCAGGCAATTACACCAAAGCCAGTTCCCGGGCAATTCCGTGTTTGGCGCACTGTCCAACTGGTTGGTGTGAGAGTAGCGCTGACTACCGCTGCTACGCCCGTACCGCTCAGCGCCACTGGCGAACCAGTAACCGGAACGCTGCCGGTGATGGTGACCGTTCCCTTCGCTAGGCCAGGAGGAGCCGTTGGCGAGAACGTCACCAGAATGGTGCAACTTGCGTTCGCGGCCAAAGTTGCGCCGCAGGTTCCACCCGCTTGACTGAATGGCGCAGTTACAACAATTGAAGTGAAAGTAAAGGCCGATCCGCCAGTGTTCGCGACAGTTAGGGTTTTGACTGCACTCGTGGTTCCGTCTGTGACGTTCCCGAAGGACAGCGATGTGGGTGTGACGGCTACGATTGCCGGATTCGCCGGTGCCTGGTACTCCACTGCGCCTATGTCAATTGAACTGTTCCGGACATCCGGCCGCGGATTTCCAAAGAAGTCCGTGGTCGGAGCGCTGGTGTACGCGGGGTTGACGGCATTACCAAATCCGGTGCAGTTTGGGTTATCTGTTCCGTTGGTGCAGTGCGGGATATAATCGATTGCCGGTGACTGCGCCGCCAGTGTGTAGTTGCCCAGCCTGGCGCCGGTTACAGGGTTGGAAAGCGACAGTGGGCCCCAGGTGATGTTTACCCAGTTGTTGCCTTCATCCACAGTTGCGGACGGTAAAAGGTTGAAGATCGGGTTGGGCACGGTGGCGTCAGAGATGCCTGGAGGCACCTGATAGCCCGTTCCTCCAAATTCCGGAGGCGTGCGCGCGCCGTTGCAGTAGTGGCTGACAACTGTCGGGTCGGCATTCACGATATTTGTCCCGCCGCCATTTTCCTTCGAACTCGTCAACACCGAATAGGCAGGAGCAAGGGTGAACAGCGAGCTGTGGTCACCGGGGCCCTTGTCACCGCGGATGCCGATGTCCCAGTAACTTGCGACCGTGCAGGCGCCGGTGCCTCCGGTGATGATGGTTCCGTTTCCGTCGGCTGTGGTGGCATCATTCTGAGGCTGACTGGCCGCCAGGTTGGTGGTGAAGGCCTGATACATCGAAATGAGGTGTTGCTGATGTGCCGGATCGATAGCATCGCCTACGCCGATATTGAAGGAGCGGTTTTGCCAGAACACATCGTTAGCTAGGTATGGGAACGAGATGCTCGTGCAGTTCGGATGATTCGCAGGACATACGATGTGCAACCCAGGGAAGGTTGAGGTCAGGTTCACGCTGTTTTGCATGGTCACCAAGCCAGCTGGCTGAGGCAGCGATGTTGTGCCGTTAGCCGTCTGTCCCGAAGTTACCACGCCCGGTGCGCTGGCCAGGGGAGCCCCTAGGGTATTGAAGAGGACACCTGCCGAAGCGGTTGTGTCATTGGAGACGATGGTATTGTTGATCAGGTTGACCGCCAGTGCATCCTGTAGCGATACACCGCCACCATCCCAGCCGGCGACGTTGTTGGCAATGATGTTGTTTGTGACTGTGACGGTATTCCAGTTTGGTTGACCTGTCAGAGAGTTCGGCAAACCAAAAAGACGCTGCGAGCTGCTGCCGTTGGGGAAGGTCGCAATCTCAGTGCCGTTGACCGACTGCAAGCGCAGGCCGCCGCCGCTGCCGCTTTCCGCCGCGTTGCCCTGGAACAGGTTGGCATTGATGACCAGGCCGGGGCCTGTGCCGTCTGGCAAGCCAGGAGCGCAATCGGCATCCGCCGCGGTGCCGCCGCATTCGATGCCGGCCGCAGTGAAGCCATCCGGCGCCGCGCCCATTACGATCAACCCGCCGCCGTTGGTGGAGATGGTCGGGTTGGTGCTCTGGTTGAAGATGATCGTGTTGTGCTCGATATCGCCGTACCAGATGAATCCGAGATGAGCTACGCCGCCGCCGTCACCCGTGCTCTGATTGCCGCAAACCCAGTTGTAGTTGAATTTGTAGTAGTCAGCACCGGTGCAGAAGGTGACGCCGCCCGCCCCAGCCGGCGTGCCCGAGAAGAGCTCGTCGCCAATGGATGTGTTCGACGTAACGAAGTTGTTGTGGACGTTCACGTTCATGTCGAAGCAGTACGGCAGTTCCAGGCCCAGAGGATCAGTGGCTACGTTTCGGCAGGAGCCAGGATCGGAATCGGCTGCGGTTCCCGCGGAATAGATGTCGGGTGACTCGCCCTGGCCAATGTTGATGCCGCCAGAGAGTGTTCCGATATTGCCGTAGACTCGATCGTTGGCGATTTGCAGGTTATGCGCCCAGGCGTGAGCGAAGATGCCGCCGCCGCCCTGTGAGGCATCGGTAACTGTCAAACCATCGATGCTCGACGGGTTGCATTGGAAGTTGCTGGGATAGGGGTTCGTTCTTCCCCGACCGCTTGTGCAATCCGCGGCAGTAAGAACCGTGGTACCGGTTGGGTAAGCAGATTCAGTCGAACCTGCGCCATAGTAAGTTGATGTACCCGAGCTGGGGACGTTGACACCTTTGGAGAGGATGGTGATGCCGGCGCCCTCATAGGCTCCCATCAGTGAGGGCTCCTGCAAGAGTTGGGCCAGGTTGCCGTTGACAGAAGTGTCCCAACCGACAATGCCTTCCATCGGCAGGCGGTCCACCTGCGGACTGTTGGGTCCACCATTGAAACCGTACCACGGTGTGCCATTGGTCGAACCGCAAGTGAGCTGAGTGTAGGTCGACGATGCTGGCGTCGGATCGTACGGGTTGGTGGCCGACATCGGCGCGCCATTGAGCGCCAAACCGAAGAGGCAGTTCACCTGATGACGCCAGGGATCCAGTTTTCCAGCGGGCTGCGTCTTGGCGTCGATGATTGTGGAGGTAGCGCCGACACCTTGCAACCGGACCGGCTTCCACATCAGCAACATCTCGTAGTAGGTTCCCGGCGGGATCATGATCAGGTCGCCAGGCTCGGCAGCGTCGATAGCCTGCTGAATGGCGCCCGAACCGGAGGGGGTGAGAGGTGCATTGTTGGTGACGTAGGTTGGAGCCTTGCCGCCAATCGTGACTGTCACCGTATCGACGGATTGTTTACCGTTGCCAGACGTGATGACGAGTTGGCCGCACTGCGCCGTCGAACCGCCGTATTGCGCCTGTTGCTGAATGGCGCAGTTCGGCACTCCGCTGGGCACGGTAACGGAAATGCTCGTGTCGCTCCAGCTCGTGATGGGGGCATTCACCCCACCGATCGTTACGCTGGACAATGTGTTGCACGTTGAGCTGCCCGCTACAGGACTGGTGCACTGGGAGCCAAAGCCATAATGGCGCTGGACGGTCTTCGCATTGAACGGAACCGTGGTGGCCGAGGGCCCTGAGTATGCGTAGTTCTCCACCGACAGGTTGCCCAAAGCTGTGATCGTAAGGGGATTGGTAGCCGCACTCACCCATGGTCCCTTGCCGTCGCCATCCACTTCAGCGATCGCCGGAGTTGCTTCCGGATAGGCGCAGTCAGGATGGTTGTATCCGGCCGAGAACGCAGCGGTGGGCACCACTGGCGTATCGAAGTACCCGGTCTGTCCCGGCATGTAGGGCAGCTCATAGCAGAACTGGCTATAAGACGAGTTGAACAACGGATCAGGGGCTGCTCCATCACCTCTGTCGTTCATGCAGGTGACCATCATGGTGGGCGAATAGCCGGTCGGATTCGGCGGATTCACTTCCCATGTGGAGTAGCTCAAGCCGTTGTAGATGCCCCAGTGGTCGGCATAGACGCGGTTGGTCTCAGCGCCGGTCCAGTCGCGAAGGGAGACGGGCAGATCCGGGGGCGAGAACTTCTCACCGAACTGCGGTGAGAACGGATCGAATTCAGAGGTGAAGTCATCGGTGATGACACCAGTGAACTTCGAGGCTTTGTGGGTTGAGGTGTAGATGTAGAACTTGGCGATCGCTCCTGCCTGTTCATCCAGTGTGACTTCCTTGCGGTCGCAGAGGTTGCGAGTAGCTCCGGCGAAGGGCGCAACCTGCTTGGTCTGCGGGTACAGGCTGATGTAGTCAGGAACGATGCGCGATGCGCCTACACAAGGCCACGTAGGCTCAGGCGTGAACCCCGGGACGATCCCGTTGTTCGGGCTGGCGCCAAGGCTTTGCGTCGCGTTCTGGGCATTGTTGGCGTTGTAAGCACTGGCTACCGAAGCCTGGTCCGGCATGATGAAGATGTCGCCGAGGCCGCCGAATTCCTGTACTGCCGGCGCAATGAAGTTATCGCCGATCAGGATGTTCTTGTCCTCTTCCTTCACCAGTTCATAGCCCGGAGGAGGAACTACTTCCACCACATACTTGCCGGTGGGCAGCATCGGCAGGCCATAGTACAGGTCTTTGGGATCCGCAGCGGTATTCGGCTGGCAGATGGTGCAATTGGTCCCGGTCGGTTTTCCACTGGTTTGATCCGTGGCGGTTACGCTGGGGAACTTGTACATGCCGTCATAAGGAGCCGGCTGCAGCTGATTCCAGTTGTGCATGCCGTCGTAGCACTTGAACTGGGAGTTGTACGGCAGCGCGGTTGGGTTCGAAGCCGTACCGTGCAAGACGTTGTTGTAGTAGTCAAGGTAGGCCGGCTGGTTGTAGAGCGAGAAATAGAACATGTCACTGGTTGACTGCCCAGGGCAGTTCATGTTGGGAACATTTTGCCCAGGGTTGAGCGGATCCGGGCGGAAGCCCTGCGCCCAATCGTCCCAGCTGCTGGTTTGCGTGGTGTCAACCAGCGTGAGGGTCGGGGTAATGCCGTCCGCCGCAAATCCTTCCTGGTAAAGGTTGATGGTAACGTGAGGAACCAGTGGCTCCCATTGCGTCTGCACGAGCATCTGCGGATCGTCAAAGGGTCGTGTCGAGGCATAGACCACGTGACCCTTGATGCCGCCATTCTCGCCGGGCGCGTAAGGTTCCTTGCCAAATTCGATGAAGTTGTTCTGGCCTGAGAATCCCTGCCAGCCTTCTACCCCATTCCCCGCCCAGGGCGGATCGATACGGCCTGTTGAATTGGCTCCGCTGGCTACTGGACCGTTCTGAATCGAAAGACCGGTACAATCCGCGTTGGAGCAATAGACCGCACCAGGAACCGATAGGTTGGGTGGCAGAGGATAGTTTTCGTACGTATTGGCCAGGTTCTTGCCAATAACGGATCCGCCGCAAGCCGGGTAGCCGGTTTGGCCGCAGGCTGTAGTTCCGTCGGCAGGGCCGCCGGCGTCATAGACCGTATGTATGCCGGTCGTCTTGTAGCGGGTGGTATCGGTTTCAACCACATACCAGTTGAACAGCGGGAATGTCTCGTTGAAGTTGGCAGTGCCGTTGAAGTCCGTGACCAGATTGTTGGCCATGCTGCCGTCACGGTAGCGGACCGTGGTATTGATCAAGGGGATTCCCGCTTCGCCCGCCTGCGAGACGCCATCCTTGTTGTCGTCGATGAAGGTCCGCGTGAAGACGTTCGCCTGCCACTGGTTGATGGCAATCTCGCCCAGATCTACGTTTTTTCCGTTAGCCAGCATGACGGGGGTGGACAGTCCATCCACAAGCAGGTCATTCCACTTATCGAATACGGTGACCCTCCAGTTGCCCGGCGGCAGTCCCGAGAAACTGAAGTTCCCCTGCGCATCGCACTTGGTGAACGCAAAGTCTTCGCCGTCCGGGTCTCCGATGCTGACGTAACACTGGGTAAAGTAGAAGCCATCCCAAGAGCCGCTCCCGTAGAGCCTCTCATCGGGCGTCCTGCTCATGCGCTCTTCGGAGACATGGCCCTTCACCGAATTCGTGCATGGGCCTGTAGTCTGGAGATTGACGTCGGTTCCAGCGCAGACGCCAGCTAGGCGCGCACTGATAATTGCCGGGTTGGCAAATCCAATCACCGCGTGAAAAGACGCCGGGCCAAACTCCTGAAAGTAGGAGGGCTCGCCGATCCTCATAAAGGTATCGTGCGCCTTCTGGCCGTCCAGTGTGTTGGTCTGGTGCCACTCTTCGCCCCGGGCGATGCGGTCAGCGCCGGGTGTGGCGATGACGCTGTATCTACCCGGCATCAGGTTGGCAACTACGGCCTGGCCCGCGAGGGGCGACAAGGTTGTACCATCCGCTTCGTACTTCGGGCAGGTAACGATCTGGCCCGTAATACCTGCTTGCAGCGGGTTCGATGCTGTCTGCTTTGAGATCGGGCAGGCATTCTGCCCTGAAACCGGATCGATTGTTCCATCTAGGCTGTTCGACAGCGGCTGGTTGAACATGTCATAGGTCATCTGTCCGGTGAAATCACCGTTGCCGCCCATGGCATCCCATAGCTCGATATTGAAGCCGCCCAGACCGGGCTCGTTGGGCGCCAGCACGTCAACGCCACCACCGGCGTCATTTTCGCCGTTGAGCGGGAAGTCGTCCTCAAAGATGAAGACCGACATCTTCGCAGGCTGGTAGGGAGAAGCCTCTGACAAGACGGTGACGGTGAGCGCAGCGGTGTAGTCGGTAGCGGTACACGACGTTCCGGAACCCGGCCCCGAGGGTGGGCAAGCCGAAGGAATCGGAGCACCGCCCATGCCGTGGCCAACTGTTCCCGCGGAAAGATAGAACGGGTCTGCCGCGTCGCCTGGCAAGACCGAAATGTAGTAGCGCTTGTGGGGATCCAGAACTACCTGCTTGGGAAGCAAGGGGATCTCCCCGGCTGCGGCTGTCGAATCCGTCCGGCAAACGCCGCCAGCGACATCGCAGACGGCAGCCGCGCCAAGCACGGTCTGGCCGGCCTCGCAGGACTTTGGTCCCGTGCAGCCCTGAGCTACGTAGGGCATGTCGCTGGTGTGGAAATTGACGCCATAGGTTGGCACAATTCCGCTGTTCGCGGTCGGGCAACCAGATGGAGGAGGATTCGTGGTGCAATTGGGGTCGACATAGAAGCTTCTGTCTTCCTCAATGATCCAGCGGTAATCGCTGATGACGGTGCTCTTGTTTTGCCCGTCGACAACGTTCACTGCCAGTCCGCTGCCCTGCGGGAAGATCAGGGTTACGGTCGCCGGGTTCGCGCTGACAGTACCCTGCGAGTTCTGCGCCAGATACGTAAAGGTGTAGGTACCGGGGTTTGCAACCGATGCATTGAAACCGCCGCTCTTATCGACGTTCAACGTCAAGCCTGTAGACGGCGTGACACTCGAAGCCTGCACCGTTAGCGGATAGCCCGCTCCGTCCGTATCCACCGACAGGACGCCGGGAGAGAGGATTTTGAGGGAGGCGGCATTGTTCGCCGTGTACGTGATGTTATTAACCGCGATGCCGCTGGGCGCTTCAACTTTCCCCGCGCCTAGCGTCACCAGAGCGGTAGGACCATTGCCGTTGGCTTGGTAAACGAATGAGTCCGGGGCGGTCCAGCCAGCGTTCGGAGTGTAAGTGAAAGTGCCGTTCGTGTTGAGCGACAGCGTGCCTTGCGTCGGAGGCGTGAAAACCTTGACGCCATAGACATTCACGTCGTTGGCGATCACACCCTTGGATGGATCCGACACATTTAGAGTTACGCCCGGAACCACCGCGCTGTACGTGTCGGGATTTGCAACCGCGGGCGCTAACGCCGGCGCCGCCGGCAATCCGCCGCCGTTGATGCTGATGTAAGCCAGCATTCCGGCGTCGCGGTTGATGGCGTTGCCCGACAGGCTGAGTTCGCGGTCATACACCGGCACAGCCGGCGCGCCGGATTTTGGCCCGTTGATCATCACGTCATAGGTTTTGCCGGCGGCCATGAACACTTCGCTCTGAACGCGAGTTTTACCAGGCAGCGGGTTGCCGTCTTCAGCAATCAGTGAAATTCCCCCGACGGCGGTCGTACCGGTCCGCGTTCCAACGAGCGCGGGCACGTGCATGTGCGAGCCGGCGTTCACCAGGCGCACCAATACTGACCCGGTCGCCGTCCCGGTGCCTAAAGTCGGCGCAAGTGTCGCGGGTGATACCGGGAACAAAGAACTCCCTGAACTGGTCTTGTTGAACGCGACTCCATTAATCAGGTAATAGAGCGGCCTGTAGTTCACGACCGGCGGGTAGCAGGTGTTGTATGTTGAGGAAGCGGGGTTACCACATCCGCCAGGCTGGCCTGACCACACTGCTGTTTCGCTGAACCCCGCAGTGTTGACCGCGGTATTTACCGCGTTGTTCTGAGCAGGATCGATTTCGCTCAAGATGAGAGGAACTTCTGCATCGTAACTCACGCCGGGATAAGCGGTGCCCACGGCAGTCTCGACGCCAGCAGATGTCGCCGTCGGTGCATTGGTTACCACTAGAACGCCAATCAGTCCCATGGTGGCCTGGATCGACGGATGCGTGCCGGACTCAAGCAGATAGGTGCCTGGCCGCGGCGCTTTCCAGGTCAGCGCGGTTGCGGTTGCTGCTCCCGCGGCCACTTCCGTGCCGAACGATTGCACGCGCGGCCCCTGTGCCGGAGGGGTAAACGTCGCACCAGTGTTGGCAGTGGACCAGGTCACACCCAGATCGGCGTGGGTCGGGCTCGGCGTTGTAGTCCTTTGGGTTGTATCTCCAAGGCCGCCGCCAATCTGCCCGACAATCATGATCGACGTGGGAATTTTGTTCGTAATCGTGCTTCCCGTTGGAGTAAACGACAGATTGTTGGTCAGGTTGATGGTCAGGTCCTGTCCTGTGGGGACAGTAATGATCACCGGGGACCAACCGGTCGTTGCCGGGTTCGCGGCCGCGCAGGTGGCTGTGGAGGTAGACACGACCGCGCCGCAGCTGTAGCCCCACATGGGCACCGCTGAGCCGTCTGGCATGGTGGCCGTGGTCGGCCCCGCGGTCAGGTTGACCTGCTGTTGAGCCAAGGCCACGCCCGCTCCGAGGAGGAGAACAGTTGCTGCGGTTACCGCCGTCTTCAGAGTAGATTTGATCTGGTTGAATCGCATGTCTCTTCTCCTCGCTTTCAGTTCTGTTCATCAATGACGAATTCCCGCGAATCGACGAGCATCATCATCATCATTCCGCCGGGGAAAAGGTTATTGGTGGTGATCTCGCGCTCGTTGTGTGAGTGCCACATGAATGCCCAGCCACGCTCATTAGCCGGATTGGCTTGCGTGTTGGCTGGCTGGTAATCACTCGTGGTGCCTGTTGCGCGGGTAGTCGCATCCGGGCCCAGATACGGGCTGCCGCTGTACCAGTTGCCGTTGGTGAGAATGTTCGGATCCGGGAGTGTGGCAGGGCCACCTGCGGCAACATCGCCGATTGGTGATACCTGTAATGGTTTGTTGTGATCCTGGCACCACTCGTAATAATTGATTGCGGACACTGGCGCAGGAGAGGGGCTGTTCACGGTGTAGTAGCCGTTCGCATCCGGAGAACAGGGGAGCTTGGCCAGAGGATCCGCGGAGTTGGGATTGTGGGCGTACATATCCCAATTCAGGCCCCTGCCTGTGAAGTAGAAGATTCCATCGAAGGCCTGCCCCGGTGTGGTCGTGGTGGTGAACATCAGAAGGCCCGCGAGACTTTCCGGATCACTCGCGTTGGTAATCAGGTTTCCGTCGCGAGCCAGGATGCGCACATGGTTGGCGTGCTCGTGGAAGGGATGCTGCCATCGGCCCTGGCCGATGACGCGCAGCAAAACCTGCTCGCCAGGATGCATGTGGGGATTGCCATTGTAAGGCTGGTGAGGATACTCGGCAGCGTAGTTGCCGTCCATGTCGTCGGGCATGGAGCGCCCGTTGATCATAAAGTACGACGGATGGTAGGGCTCGGTTGGGACGCTGAGTTGGGTCGGACATGTGACAGTTGTAGATGGTGTGCAATTCTGGATTGCGGTGACCTGGACCAATGCCTGGTTGTGGATGTTGGCATCCATCTCCGAGAACTGGAAAAGGTATTCGCGGTCATAACAAGTTTTGTCATGGTCATATGCGGAGGCCGCAAGCCGAAAATCGGACTCTCCATGCGCACCCTCCACTTGAACGTTCGCGGCAGGAAGACCTCTCGTGCAGGCGGCTGGAACATTTGCGGGCAATACGATGATTGCTCCATACAGTCCCATCTCCACCTGCAGGTCTCCCTGGGTCCCGCTGTAGTAGGAGCGGGTTCCCGGCGAGGAGGCCGTGAACGTATAAGTCACCGTGCCGCCAGGCGCCGCCTCGCACGTCAACAAGCCCTGCTGAGGCGCCCCTGCTGCGGTTGACGTAGGACAGGAGGTCGCCACCTGAAAGCCCGGAAACAGAATCGACGTGTTGCCGGCCGCCGCGGGAAGATTATTGGTCAGATTCACCGTGATCGTTTGTCCTTCCGTCACGATGAGTGTGGGACCGGGGATTTGCATGGAAGGACAGGTGGCGTTCTTGATCGCCGTGGGCACAAATCCACTCGGTGCGCCGTTACACCCGTATCCCCAGGAGTAGACGGCTGACCCGTCGGGCTGGTTGAGGAAGGCGGGTTGCGCCGTCAAGTTGAATGTAGAACCTGTGATGCCTGGGGCCGCAGCATGAGCCGTCGCCGTGAGCGAAGCCACTGCCACCATTGTGCCCAGGAGCAGTCGTGTCTTCAGGAACGCATGTTTCATATTCATCGGCTTCATTGCTGCTCTCCTAATTGATGTGGACTTCTGTCATGAGCCCGCCGAAGTTCTCGGCGTCATTCGCCAGGTGGTCGAGTTGAGGGGTGAAGAGATAGAACACCTGGCCCGACGAGTACTTGGTTGTGTCGCTTGCATCCAGAATCACGTCAAGCGATTCGCCGCCCGCCAGGGTGATCGAGTTAGTGTAGTAGTCCTGGTTGTTGCCGGCTTGGTCGCGGAGCAGCTTTGCGTTGTAGCCGATGACATGCATGGGGATGCCGAGCGATGCCAGCGTCTGGTACTCCGTCACATCCAGGTCGGAGATGCGCAGCAGTGCTTTTTTACCAGCGGGGATATTGATGATCGAAGGCAGCGGCTGCGAGAAGTGACTCTTTCCATCGGCGGTTTCCGTCGCCAAAGAGCCTGGTGTGACTGTGTCGGGGTAGCTCCGCCCGTTCAGCAGGAAGTACTTGTCCTTCATGTCAACAAAAGCTTCAGGGTTGAAGGTCATGCCAACAAAATGGAAGTTCGGATCGAATCCGTGGATCTGCAGAGGATATTCGACATCGTAGTGAGTCGAACCATCGCCGTCGTTATAGGCATATCCGCCGCTCCCACCATTCACAACGGTAGCTACCGCAGCGACGCTATTGGAGGGGGGCAACGAATTGCCGCAGAGAATGTCAGTGGCGGGATTGCACGCTGTTCGCAGATCACTCTGCTGCAACTGGAGCGAGGTCCATAGGCTTTTGCCGGCCGGTACCCGGTCCTGGCGAGGACGAACATAGATCTGCCCCACCATGCCCATCTGCAAGTGCTCCGGAGGCGTGATATGGCAATGCCAGAAATAGGTCCCGGCATCCGGTGCGAGGTAGTAATACGTGAAGCTGCCGCCGATGTTGATGGCGACCGAGGCGTCCGGAACACCGTCATAAAATGCCGATGCGTTGGGATAGCCGTGGAAGTGAACCGTGTGTTGCTCGAAGAGGTCCGGACGCATGATCATGCCCACATTGCTGAGCGTGAGGAAGTATTCGTCGTCCTCATCGATTGCCATCAGCGGGGCGGGAATATTCCCGTTCATCACGCCGACGTCCATGATCTGCCGCGGATCTACGTGGCCATCGAGACAGGGAGCAGTGCAGGTCCCGTTACCAATCGCGTCCAAGTCGGGCGCTAGACCCACCGCGCCGTTGTATTTGAAATCCCCGTTCGAAGCTACGGTCGAGGTCGCTCCATCCGTCGTGGCCGGATCGCCGGGAGCCAGCGTGCCCGAATATGTTGAATTGAAGACGTTTGGGAACTGCGTACCGGGCAGGCCGTTAGCGATGTCCGCCAGTCCTGACAGCGGCCCGAAGGAGAACATGAACGTCTGCGTGCCGTCGGCCATCGTCGAGTAGCCGTCACCACCCGAGATCTGCTGGCATTTGATGGCGCCGTTCACGTTCCCTGTCGGCACCAAGTACCCCCCCGGACCAAGGGACTGGACCGTCGGGCCGCTGTACGCAGGCTCCGAGTTGTTGAGGTTGGCATTCGGGTGAGTGATCGTGCTGGTGGGGCACTGAACTCTGAAAGATTGTGCGTTTGCAGTCAACGTCGCTATCCCGATTAGCGCCAGCACCAAAGTGCTTACGATTCTGATCGACATGCGCTTTCCTCCTCTGCGGCTACGGCGTGATTCCGGAACGGCAGTGCAAGGAGTGCAGAGTGCCATCCGTCTTCATCTCGCACAGTATTTTTCAGATTACGGAGTCGTAATTTTGCTTTAGCTCAAGTTCAGAAAAAAAATTGGCCAATATGCTGCTTTTCTTAAATATGCGAATGCTTGCTTTCGCGGAGTGGTGATTTCAATGCTTGCTTCAAGGCTTTCCAGCACTTCCGGTTGCGGAAAACTCGCGCGGCGAGTCCCCCTGTATTGCAGATTGTTGTCCTGAACACTACCCCAAGAACCAAACGAAATAGATAGAAGTGAATAAACATGGCGCGGCTTGCACCTTTGGGCTAAGATGCTCCACTTTCAAAAGTCCAACACGGGGAGCCATCGGCATAATGGACTAAGATCGGATTAGGACAAAGCGCATCTTCGTAAATCTCGAATCAAATTATTTGGCATATAGGTCTGGCACGAATGAGAGAACTCAGTACCTGAGCGGACGAGTCTGTTTCGTAAAAAGCAGAATTCCTTGACCTCACTTTTCTTCTATCGCTTACCGGCTTGCTTGCAGTCTTAGACCGTTGAGTTTGATGCCCATCAAGGATGCGCTTAGAATCTCGCCTATATTCACATTCAGGAGCAGCAAACTTTCTACTTCTTCTTCAATGCTCTCTTCAGAACAGCTTCAAGTCCCATTTTCACCTCGGCGTACTCACTCGCGGAAAGTGTGCCGCTGAGCTTTTCACTTTCAATGGCAAACAGCTCATCCTTGAGGATGCTCAGAAGTACCGCATTCCCACTTGTACGCATGGGAACATCGCCGGCCGCGCGGGCATCTGGACTCTCAGGAACTGCGAATGGAGCATGGCGATCAGGAAGTGGGGATGCGGATGAGCGCGCAAAAGCCGACAACGGCTTTTCCTCAATTACTACATCCTGCACATGAATAGGTCCTCCTGCCGTTACGGCGGCTCGGTTTCGCAGTAAATAGCCAGCGCCCACAACAAGCAGCAGAGTCATTCCGCACAGTATCCACCATTTGTATTTGCTGAGCGGATCGGGAGTGTCGATCGGGACTCCGATACCGCCACCCGGCCTGTTTACGGCGCCTTCCGATCCAGCCCCGCCCATGGCCCCGCCCTGCGCCTCGCGCGGCATCTGTCCCTCGCCAGAGATGGAGAATGCTACCGCCTGTCCAAGGTGGATGCCCTTGGCCACAAACGTCTGCACTCTCGGATCCTCTTGCGCAGACTGGAAGTTCGAACCACTTCCCGCGGCGAATGTCATGCTCTTGGGTACATAGACCACGAGATTATCGGCCGGCATCTGCAGATGCGGAGTGAATGTGTACTTCCCACTGTACGAGATGTGATATTGCACCTCGAACATGGTTTCCTTTTCACCCTGATCCGGCTGAATGGGAACATTAATAGCGTAATGTCCACTTTCTCCCAACGGTACAGGCCGTGTGTTGGTGGCCAGACCGCCAGGTCGTGTCGCTGCTGCCCCGTCGAGTTCCGCACCTTGTGGCAGGACGACCTCGAAAGTATTGCTGCTGAATTGCGCTTTAGGAGGCAGGCTCGTGTTGCGCACCAGGTATCGTTCCTGCACGCGCAACATGCTGCCCGCCGCTTCTACAAGAAGCATATCGGCGTCGATCGAGACGCCATCCACCTTCGCCGCCACGTCATAAACCGTGACGTCTCCCGGACCGCCGCCCTGGGGCGCTGCAATAAAGTAGGTTCCGCCCTGGTGGTTTACCCGGATCAGGTATGGCCCCAGCCCCGGCGACTGAATCGAATAGCGCCCACGTGCGTCCGTGGTTGCGTGAGCAGCCTCAGACATACCTGCCTGGACGTCGACCAGCGCGACATCATCGCCAGAGGATGGCTTTCCGGTAGTCTTATTAGTGACGGTTCCGGTGATGGGAGCCGCCTGTGCGAAGCCCGCCAACATCAGGAACATCAGCACAAACTGGGTAAGGGATCTCTGACACCCTATCATTCTCACATTCTCCATTGGCTGCGTTATGTTTCGTTTGACGGGAAGCAAAGAGGCCGTTGCTTCGGCCTCGCTTCACTAAGACGTTCAGTAGAATCCGCACAGCCGTCCTCACGCTGGTTTCTCGATCAATTCATTCCCTTCCATCGCCACGGCAGCGCCAAAGGCAACGCCCGCAGCCTTGAGAAAATCAGTAGGCGGAATGCCTCCGGCAAAGATCCACACAAAATCGTTTGGAAGTTCGCGAATCTCGCCACCCACATCGATCGACACACTGCCGACGCGAAATTCCGTAGGTATAGAGTTGAATAGAACCTCGACCTTCCCGGAACGGATGTTCTCTGCTATTCGCTTTTCGTTGCGATCCTTCAAGCGGCTGAATTCGCCCTTCCGATAAGAAAGTGTAACCTTGTTACCGGGCTGATGGGCCAGCCCCATGGCCGCTTCGATCGCGCTGTCTCCCCCGCCAACCACAAGGATTTTCTTATCCGTGTAATGGTCTGCCTCAATCAGACGGTAAAGAACATGAGGAAGTTCCTCCCCTTTGACCCCTAGCTTACGCGGCGTCCCTGCGCGCCCCAGAGCCAGAACCACCGCACGAGATTTGTACTCCTCCCGTGCAGTCCGCACACGGAAGAGCCCGTTTGTCTCCTTCTGAACTGTCTCAACAATCTCTGAAGTATGGATGTTCAGATCCGTTCGTTGCATAATCTTTTCCCAGAATGCCAGCAAATCTTCTTTGGAAAGCGATGTCTTACTGAACCGCCCATGCAGTGGAAACTCGACGGGGCTGGTCATCACCAGCTTCTGACGTGGGTACTTTGAGACCGTTCCACCGACTGCTTCGCGTTCCAGAGTAAGCGCCTTGAGTCCATGTTCTGCGGCTCGCAGTGAAGCGCTTATCCCCGCCGGGCCCGCTCCTACAATGACCAGATCAAGCGTTCCTTGCTCCACCGTCTTCGAGGTCCCGTTGCCTATACGTTGAGCAATCACGTCCACGCAGTCCCTGCCTTGGTTGACGGCATTCTTGATTAGGGCCAAGCCGCCCAGTTCACCCACGATAAACAGGTTCCCCACACTTGTTTCGAACTCTTCGCTGATCGCGGGAGCATCGGCGCCCGAACTGGGCTTCGCCATCACCATCACAATGGCGCCTACCGGACACTCCTCCGCGCACAACCCGTGTCCGATGCACTTATGACCATTGATGATGGTCGCTTTTCCATCTACTAGCGCAAGCACATCGCCTTCCGGGCAGACCTTCACGCAGGATCCGCAGCCAATGCAGGAGTCGGTAGAAATTCTTGGATGTTGCGCCTTGGGTCCATCTGAAAACAGCGCCCCTCGCTCAGCAGATTCCCTGGCCTTTGCCGCGCTCCGTTTGTGCGCACACCAGTACCTAACAAGGAAAAAGCCCAAAATACTTCCCGCAATCAACCACGTAAAGAGTGTGTCCATTTGTTACCGCAACCCAATGGTCATAAATCCAAGACCCATAACGACAACGATGTGAAGAATGGCAAGAACCGCAAATGCATAACTGAAGGGACGATGTATCACATGCCAAAGATGAAAGACGCGCTGTGTCTGATCAAGAAATACAACTCGCTTGGAAAGCGATGCTTTCTGCCGCACCAGGCGTACAATCACTTCAATCTCACGGTTGCCGCTTGAAAACAGACCGCCTATGGAGCGAACCTTAACGCCGAAACTCGACGGGGTCCGCCGCAGACCAGCCACACGGAAAGTGATCTCCGCATCGGCCAAAATCATTTCACCGATCGCACGCACCGGACTCATCTTACGGATGTGCTCCGCCGTCGGAACATGAAGCGCCCGTGCCAATTGTTCCGCTGTGTAGATGGACTGGCCGAGAAGCGCATCGGATAGTTCCCGCTCGCTTGACTGCAACTCCGTCAGCGACAACTCGGCAGCACTTAAGGAGCGCGGTATCTGCGCATAAAGATAACGCCCAATAACTCCGCTTATGGCCACCGCCAGCATAATCCAAAATGCAACACCGGCAATGCCATGAAACTTGAACGAAGCATGAAACGCGATCAACACGGGCGCCGTGACTCCCGCAATCACATGAAAGTCCATCCAGTGTCTCGCAGTGCCTATGCGGCCCAGCCAGGGAATTACCTTGCGCAAGGCGTAAAGAAAGATAATGAAGAATAGAACCGTACCCAGGACACCCAGCTTAATCCCGATGCTGCCGCTGGGTCTCAGCAGCTCATGCTTGTCTGAAAACGGCCGCTGTTCGGGCGGAAGAACATAGTAGCTAGCCCCATAGATAGCGATTGAAGCTAGTAATACGATTGATGCCGAAATCGCGATCATCACGCGTATCCGATGGCCAAGCTCCTTATTCGCTTTCGTGCGTGCAACTGGCACCGCAGATACGGTGGTTTGAATCAGAGACATGATTAAGGCTTCTCCTTCGAAGTCAGGGGGCGTATCGTCGCGCTATCGCCGTTGTCGCTCACACCTTCTGCAGCGCGAATCTTGACATTCGGATCCTGTTCGACATCGATAGAGAAGCTCTTGTACGCGTCGAAGACGTGCGTATTGCGCCAGTGCTGTCGCGGAGTCGTCACATCCACGACAGCTAGTGCCGGTAAGTCGAAAGTTGACACTTTGTTGCCCACCTCTGCCGGCTTATATTCCACATGAATATGCAGTGAACGCAGGCCAATGTCGCTCATGTCCCTTTCCAGGCTCGCGTCGATCTTCACTACTTCTCCGGCTTGTTTGTCGAGCCACGCGGTACCCTTTAGTTCAAGCGGATACTCACGTCCGCGCAGAGCTAACGCGGCCGGAGTGCGCCGACCCTCGATGTGTTCAAAGTGAATCGGGATTAACGCCTTGCCGTTAACCATCTCCTCCGCGCCTGCTTCGAATTTGAAGCTCTCCCGGTAATAGGGATGAAACACTAGCAACGCCGTGGGTACGCCGTTGCTCACCAGCATCGAAGCCGGTGACGGTTTTGGATTTCCTTTAGCAGTCGAGAGCCGCGTCTCATTCAACTGAAAGTCGTCTCCGTTCCCGTCCATCATGATCAGATAGTCGTATTTCGCCCGCTCGGTCTCAGCCACATGACCGCTTGGGGTAATCTTCTCCTGCGTGACCGACTCCGTACAGTGAAGATCAGCTAGGCTGGTCAAATACTCTGTGATCTTCCGCTGTGCTATATCGACCGGGTTGGTTAAAGACGGGGATTGGCCAGCAGACGAGATCGCCGTAAGTACAGGCAGAAGACCTGCCAAAAAATAGTAAGACTTAGGGATGATTCGCATGAGTTGCTCTCCTGAGCTTCGATCGATTGTCGAACCTGTAGCCGAAGGTGGTAGTCCATTGGTTGTAATTCAGGGTCCCTCCCCGTTCGCTCGTAAAGGCGCTCTCGAGAAAGAACTTCGCTCCCAGATTCGTATCGCAAAGCAGGTTGATGAAGTTCGAGTTACTGTTTGCCGCAAGCGACGAATTGTAGATGTAACTTCCTCCCTGCAAATTGAGAGTGAACCGCTCCCCTAAGTCTCTGCTGAGGGTAACGGTGCGGTACGTTCCTGCTGCGAAGGCGCTGTTGAACTTCGAGTACCGCACATCAGCCTGCAGGCCGGTCTTCCATATGTTGGCCGTCGTCACCCCAAAGAGTTCGTTGAGCGAGCTCTTCGTATCGCTCGATTCACTGCTTCGCCCGAGGCTGAAGTAGCCGGTCAGATGCAGCGGGAAAGTTGCGCGAACACCTCCGTTCACTCCCTGGTAGAGGTACGTGTCCAAAAGTCCGGTTCCAACCAGCGCTGGATCGTAGGTGGGTACGTCGCGAAAATAGGTGTCGCTCACATCGATAGCAACGCGTGGATGAACCTGGACCCTAAGTGAAACAAGACTCTCGCCTACGCCCACGCCAACTGCAGGCGTGGAAGGGTTAGGAGAAGGCCGGTCGACCTGCATGGCCTCAAACAGGGTGAAATACCGCTTGAATGAAAGGCTGTTCTCTGTAAACGCAAAGGGCCTGTCAGTTTTCCAGTTCAGAAGAGCGATGCCGAGGCCGGTTGTTGTCGAGAAGTGAAACCGTTCGTAACTTCCTCCATGCACATTGAAGAACGAGCCCCCGATCCTCCGCTGGGGATCGTAATCCCATGCCGTCGGATTCGGCGTAGACCCGGCAAAGACGCCTAGCACTGTGTTAGAGGAAAGGTTCCTGGCCACATAAGCGCCATCGATCGTCTCCAGGCTGCTTGCCCATGGAATGTAGAGACGCCCAATGCCCGCCGTCCATGCTGAGTCCGGATTAATATAAGCAAGGCTCATTAGATAGGTTCGATTGATGAGGTCTTGTATAGACGCTTGCGACGGAGCGCCGCTAACCTGACGCTCCCCTCGCCAGTACCCCGTCAAGTTCCAGTAAGTGCCGAACAATCGAGCAAAATCCGCGCGGACCACCATTCCATATTCCTTGGACGTGCCACCGCCCTGACCGATCTGCTGGATCATGCTCACGTCAAATCCGATTCTCCCGCGCGCCATATTCACCTCCGGCAGAGGGGGACGCGGAATTGCATTACGAACCTCCTCATCCAGTGGATCGCCTGCGGTGAAGCTGATCACCATCGGATACTTGCGCGTGTTTCCGAGCGTATTCTTTTCGACAAGTTTCTCTACCTCGGTATCCGGCAGCGTAACTGTATCTCCTGCGGATAATTCTCGCGCCTTGGCTTCCACTTCACAAATCGCCGAAGTAGAAGCGACCGAGACCACCCTGAGCTTGGCAACTACTCCCGGTTCGATCGCTTTATTCAACGGATCTTCAGTCACCTTTGTCGGATCTTGCTTCAAGACCAGGATCGTGCCTTCTGTCAGTCCCGACGTGCGGCCACCATCGATGTACACATCCGCCCCATTGATGTAGCGCACATGAAACTCCGTCCGCATCGGGGCCGCTTGGTCCTTCGAAGGAGCTACCTGGACTTGCGCAGCTTGAGGCTGCGTATCCCCGGTCTGCTGCGCGGCGCAGATCGGAATGAAAAGAATAATTAAGGCTGGCCAGTACCGTCGCATGGATCTCATCCTCCCTGCCCATTCTTGTGGCAGGCGTAGCAGTTCACGCTGTTGTATACGTAACCGGATACCCCGCTGTGTTCGGGATTAGTTGCTGCGGCGGTGTGGCAACTGGTACAGGTGAACACCGAGTAATCCGATGAATTGGTGTGGCAAGTAGTGCAGACTCCATTCGAATTGCCGTGATTGATTGGGAAGAACGTATGGTAGCTCGCGGGCAACGTCGCCGGAATCCATGCCGTGGTTGTGTGGCACGTAGTGCAGGTCGTCGGCCAGCCTGCGGTCACATGGTTGGGATTTGTGGTCCCTGTGAAATCCGCCTGGTGGCAGGAATAGCAGGCCGTCGGCGTTCCCGCGTACACGTTGTTCACGTGGCACTTTACGCAGTCCACGGTCGTGTGTGCGCCGGTCAGTGGGAATGGCGTGTTGTTGTGATTGAACGTTGCCCCAGTCCACGCAGTCGTCGTATGACAAGTGTCACAGGTGGTCGGGAAGCCCGCCGCCGCATGGTTCGGGTCGGTGGTCCCGTTCCAGTCGGTCGCGTGACAGCCATAGCAGTTTGTCGGCAACGTTGTGAAGTTATTGTTCGTGTGGCACTGCGTACAGATAAGCGTGGCGTGTGCGCCCGTTAGCGGGAACACAGACGCGTGATTGAAGGAAGAAGGACTCCAGCCGCTCGTTGTGTGGCAAATTGAGCAATCCGTCGGAAAACCGGAACTGACGTGGTTGGGATTCGTGGTCCCCGTGAAATCCGCCTGGTGGCAGGCATAGCACGCGGTCGGCGTCGACGAGTAATTGTTGTTCGTGTGGCATTGCGCGCAAGTCAAGGTCGCATGCACTCCCGTCAGAGGATAGTTTGCATAAAGCGTGTGATTAAATGTGACCGTGTTCCAGTCGGTTGTGTTGTGGCAGGTATCGCACGTCGTGGGAAACGCCGCCGTCACGTGGTTCGGGTTGCTGGTCCCTGTAAAGTCTGCTTGGTGGCAGCCGTAGCAGGTCGTTGGCAAAGTTGAATAGTTGTTGTTCGTGTGGCATTGCGCACATGCAAGCGTGGCGTGTGCGCCCGTCAGCGGAAACACCGAGGCGTGATTGAAGGTGGATGTCGTCCAGGTTGTCGTCGAGTGGCACAGGGTGCAATCAGTCGGAAAACCGGCGGCGACATGATTTGGATTAGTGGTCCCGTTGAAATCCGCCTGGTGGCAGCCATAACATGCTGTCGGTAAAGTCGTGTAATTGTTGTTCACGTGACAGGACGTGCAAGGAACGGTGACGTGCGCTCCAGTCAGCGGGAAAGCCGTGTTGTTGTGATTGAAGGTCGCCCCCGTCCAACTGGTTGTTGTGTGGCACAAGGTGCAGTCAGTGGGAAACGCCGCCGTTACATGGTTTGGATTGGTGGTCCCGGTGTAGTCCGCCTGGTGGCAGCCATAACACGCCGTCGACAAAGTCGTGTAGTTGTTGTTCACGTGGCACGACGCACATGGAACGGTGAGGTGCACTCCGGTCAGCGGGAACGCCGTGTTGTTGTGATTGAATGTAGCCGCCGTCCAACTTGTCGTGTTATGGCACTGCGTGCAATCGGTGGGGAAGGCCGCCGCTACGTGATTTGGATTCGTGGTCCCGTTGTAATCGGTTTGGTGGCAGCCGTAACAGGCTGTCGGCAAAGTCGTGTAGTTGTTATTCACGTGGCACGCCGTGCAAGGTACGTTGACATGCGCCCCGGTCAGTGGGAAGGACGTTGTGTTGTGATTGAAAGTCGCTCCGGTCCACGCCGTAGTTGTGTGGCATGTTGCGCAGGTCGTAGGAAATCCTACAGCGGCATGGGGTGGAGCGTTGGTCCCGTTGTAATCGGTCGTGTGACAGGAGTAGCAATCGGTCGGCACGGTCGTGTAGTTGCCGTTCACGTGGCACTGCGCGCAGGCCACAGTCAAGTGGGCTCCCGTCAGAGGAAAGGCCGTGCTGTTGTGATTGAAGGTGGACGGACTCCAGCCGCTCGTCGTGTGGCAAAGTGAACAATCCGTCGGAAATCCCGAGGTAACGTGATTGGGATTGGTGGCTCCAGTGAAGTCTGTCTGATGACAGGCATAGCAGGCTGTCGGCGTCGACACAAAGTTATTGTTCGCGTGGCACTGACTGCACGTCAGGGTTGCATGCGCCCCCGTCAGCGGGTAGTGCGCATAGAGTGTGTGATCGAACTTGGCGTTCAGCCAATTGGCCGTCGAGTGGCAATCGGCGCATGTATGCGGCAGGCCGAGTTGCACATGCGGCGGATTCTTGCTGTTCGTAAAGTCAGTGACGTGGCACGTATAGCAATCTGACGGCGTTCCAGCAAATACGTTGTTGATATGACATGCCGTGCACGGCAGTGTGGCATGCATACCGGTCAGCGCAAAGCCTGTATATTTCAGATGATCGAATTTCGCATTAAACCAGCTGTTCATGGTGTGGCAGCTTTCGCAAGCAGTTGGAAATCCCAAAGCTACGTGATCAATGACCTTCGTCTGAAAGTCCTGTTGATGGCATGAGTAGCAAGCCGTCGAAAGACCAGCGAACTGCCCGCTGGCCGCGTTCTTGTGGCACTGGTCGCATTCCACCAGGGCATGGGCTCCGACCAGAGGAAAACGATTCTGATGATTGCGAATGGCATCCAGCGAAACATGCCAGCCTTTCACCGTATGGCAGCTCTCGCAATTGGCGCCAAACTGACGGCGATGTATGTCCGCATGGCAATCGGCACAGTGGGTGCTGACATTCTTGAATACCAGTTTGGTATGGCACTCCATGCACGCAACTTTCTGGTGCATGCCCTGCAAGGGATATCCAGTTTGATCGTGATTGAACTCCGGGTTCGACCGGATGGGCTTCCAACTGGTATACGTGTGGCAGTTCTGGCAGGGTATTGAAATCGGGCCGTGCGGGTTGGTCACATTGGCCTGTGGACCACCAACCTCGGGCCGATTACTTCCTGCTGGCTGTTGCATTGCCATGCCGACAGCCAACGGTAGTAACCCGACTCCGATCACCAATAGCCTGCGGGGCCAGCCCATCAATCTCTCCATACACTCATCTGCGACGATTCAGACTGGGACACTCCCAACACTGAATGAGCGCAGTTGCGCAAGATAAAGGGGATGCGCCCCTTAGCCGGGCCCGAATGCCAATTCCGCTAATAGGTTCAAATCAAGTCAAGGCTGTTCTCTATCGCCTAACCTGATCTAGCGGTTGACTTTCACCAAGCTTTACAGCGCACACCTGCTCTGTCTTTGCGATAGGCCAAGCTCAGACACGCCAGGAAGGCAACGTGCACTCGCTCAGCTCAGTCGCACAAACGGTTTAATCCCATGAACCCGCACGAACGGAATTCACAGACCGGTGCGAAAGGCAAAGTTGTACTTTCAGATTCCGGCTTCTTCGAGACGATCGTACGTAACCAGTGTGAGCATTGCTATGCGTCAACCGCTGGACACGGCCCCTCTCTTCAATTCGAGAGTCCGGAGTTTTTTCTCAGGAAGGCAACAAGGTAACCAGCGGAACACTAGGCGTGCCGTTGAACGGCCAAGGGGAACTGGCGATCTAAATATTACAGTAATCCCGCCTCGATATTCAGACTACAACGGACCCGCGCGACTGGTCCACACGAAAAAGGAAATCCTGGATGAAATTTTCGACATCTTTCACTCTTTCACCGTCGATTGAATGCTTGCTCGTGAAACCTTTGTCCCATGGCAGTCAGCGCATGCTGTCGGCGTCGGCTTGTAGAACAACACCTCGTTGCCATCGACAAGCTTCTTGAGTACGTGGCATGCGGAGCAAGCTACATCCTCATGACCGCCTTTAAGCGAGAATCCCGCCTTTTCATGGTCAAACAAAGACGGCCTCCACTTGTTGCTATTGTGGCATGACGCGCAGTCGCTGCCACGTGCGCCGAATTGATCGGCATGCGGATTCTCATGGCACACGCTGCACGCAGTTGAAGCACTCGCAAAGTGCACGTGCCGCAGGTTTAACTCCATGTTAGGCGGCTTGTGGCAGTCAGAGCAGGCAACGGCGCGATGAGATCCTTCCAGCGGAAAATGCGTCTTCGCGTGGTCAAACTTCGCCAGATCTTCCCATTCTTTGGTCGAGTGGCACGCTTCGCAGCCCAGCGGCTTCCCTGTTTTATCGTGCACTGCCATACGCTCACTGAACTCGTCCTTGTGAATGTCTTCATGGCAAGTTGTGCAACTGAGTTGGTTGAAATGATAGAGCGCCACCTTTGATCCCTCTGGTGGTTTGTGGCAGTCCACACAGGCCACTGCCACATGCCCTCCTGTAAGCGGGAAGCTTGATTTCTGATGAAGTACGATAGTGTAGTTCGTTGTCTTGAAGGTGCCTCCGTTGTGGCACTGCTCGCAGCGGTTCCGCCATGGTATGCCGGCAAACTGCCCATGGTGCTCATCTTCGTGGCAGTCCACGCACTGCGCAAATTTGATCTTGTAGCGGGTCGCCTTGCCTGCCGGCTTATGACACGAGGCGCACTGTACTTTCGCGTGTGGAAACACTAGCGGGAACCCGCTCCTTGCGTGATCCGCAACCGAAAAAGTGGACGGCATCCACCCCGCAACAGTGTGGCAACTCTCGCACCGTCCCCCGTCGGCGCGCTTAACAAACTGCCCACCATGCGGATCAGGTTTATGGCAATCCGCGCAGTTCTGGTGGGCAATCGGTGCCTTGAAGTCTCCGTGCATGTGGCAAGCCGCGCAGGTCACGTCCAAATGTTTGCCCAAGAGCGGGAATGCTGTCTTTGAATGATCAAACCTCGCCGCGAAACTGGACTTCTTCCATGTCGATGTGCTGTGGCATGATTCGCAACCTTGCCTGAATTCGCCCTTATGCGGATCGGCGTGGCAGTCGGAGCAGCTTGCAAATTTTATCCCTGTATAGCGTAGCTGGCCGTCGGTTCCTGGCTTGTGGCAACTCTGGCAAAGCGTAGTGCGATGCGCTCCAGTCAGCGGAAAGCGCGTCTTGGAGTGATCAAACGTCTCCTTCTCTATCCGGGCGCCCTTCCAGTCTTGGGTCGAATGGCATTGCGTGCATGTTGGCCCGAATCGGCCTTGATGTTTGTCTTCGTGACAGCTAATGCAGCCTTTGGAGAGCCCAAGCCACGTGTGGTTAAGATCCTTGCCCTCCAGTTGCATGCGCGCCTGAGCGGAAATATGTTGCATGGTATGGCATGAGCGGCAACTCACGCCGACATGCTTGCCATCCAAAACAAATCCAGTCTTCGCGTGATCAAATCCCTTCGCCGTCGGATCCCAGTGCACCATCGGAAAATCCGCCGCGTTATGATCGGAGTGACATTTCACGCAGGCTGCGCCCGAAGTGCCCGATCGCGGATAGGTTGCGTGAAGCCCACTGTTTTGCGCGAGCTCCGCGGCGATCTCCCGATGGCACTCAAGGCACCGGAACGTTGGTGTCTTGGCGGAAACTACATGACACTTCACGCAGTTCGAGTCCCCGCTCAGGCTCTGATGCGCCCTGGCAAGAGGTCCTGGAGATATCTGCGCATTTGCCGCGCTGGCGACGCAAATCGTCAACCCAAATAGCCATCGCCAACCGAACCATCTCGCCCGGCGTTCTATCTGGTCACTTCCTCGATCCCCAGTGCATCGCCGTAGAGAGACCTCGTTTGGTTTGCGCATGCGCACGATCCTCATTCGTGTCCTGCCCTCATCTCGGATGATTCATCTGTTGGAGCACTCGATGAATCGCCATCGGAGAAGAGGATTGTCACGTCGGTTCTTGAAGCTGGAAACGCAAGGCAAACAGATCGCAAAGAGGTCTTCGAAAAAGGGACTCGATTTGTTCATTGCCATCTCTGGCAAACCATCTATGAGCGGTGTCCACCGTGCGGGCGGAGCCCTTTCGATGGAGTATGCCAGTTCCGCCTGGCTCGCGCAAGACCCGTTGACCTCTCTCAAGACTCACAATTCCAGACTACCGCTCACAGAGATGTCTTTATCTGACAAACATCAAAGAGAGGAGATTAGCAAACAACATCGGAACAAATTCCCCTGCTGACGAATCTAAAACCAAATGAACCCGCGGCAAAAGGCGCCCTCCGGGCTCCTGATAGCGCAAGCCCGCTATGGTTTTTGACTTTACACAATTCTCATACCGGCATTACGATACTTTGCTTTTTAAGTCTAACAACGCGCCACCATCAAAATAGCGGCGCTATGGAATGAACCGGAATCCGCCACTTGCACATGAAGCGTCATCCACAGATGAACTCTGCGGGGTAACCAAAGGGAAGGTAGTATCCGGCAGATTGCATGTGCGCAATGTTCCGGGACATATCGACTAATCGAGATCTGCAGTGCCACCTCGAACCACCTATGTAAACTGCGAAGAACGATGGTACGCGGCTAAGGAACCTTTGCGCAGGGGCGTGATTTTGCGGCGACGACGCGGCTTCGGATGATTTCCTGATTGTGGGTCAGTTTTCTGTCGGAAGGGGG